>DATBTE010000159.1:0-13921 GCA_036559425.1 Pseudobdellovibrionaceae bacterium
AGCCCCAGCTTCAGTCACTGAAAAATTAATCATTTCTAAAGTCGGTGATGATGTATCCCTTTTGAAACCCGGAACTGAGGTCCGCACAATTGGGGGCAGGCCCTGGCAGGAATCTCTTCAAGAAGCTGTTCGTTTCACTTCTGGTAGCACGGATAGAATGCGCCGTAATCAAGCCGCAAAATGGTTATTGCCGTTTATCCTAGGAACGAAAGAAACATTTAAAGATCTGCCAATTGAAGGAATTCTCAACGGACAAGTGGTTAAAGAAAATATTTCTCGGGTTTTGACTTTATCTGATGGAAATGCAGAACCCCCTCCTGCGGCCACCGGAAAGGGAAGCATCAACGCCAGAATTATTAATGGCAATATTGGTTATTTAAGAATTGATGCTTTCATGGGAACCAAAATGGACATATTATTGGATCAAGCCATGAGTCGATTGCTCCACACTGAGGGTCTACTCATAGATGTGCGCCTCAATGGTGGAGGGACTCCTGTTGGCGATAGAGTGCTGTCTTATTTGATCGAACAAGAAATCATGCGATATTCCGCTAAAATCAGAAATTCAGATATGCTGATGGCGATGCAGCCCCTCTATGCAACAGGGTTTGACTTTATAAACGGGAATTGGTCCGAAGTTTGGCAATATAAAGTGCAGCCAAATGCCCACGGCAAATATAAAAAACCAGTCGTTGTCTTGACGTCGGCTTATTGTTTCAGTGCCTGCGATACGTTTGTTTCGGCCCTCAAAGAGAATAACTTAGCCAAGGTTGCTGGTGAAGCTACGGGGGGAGGAACCGGAAGCCCAGTGGTTTTCAATCTTCCTTATTCGAAATTTAAATTTCGATACTCCGTACAAAAAGGTTACAAAGCGGTGTCCGGTGATTTACTAGAAGGCGTTGGAACCGGTGTCGATCTCGACATCTCTCCTACGGCACAAGAGCGAATCGCTGAAAAAGATGAACAGTTAAAAACAGCGGTTGCTTATTTGAAAAGTCTCATGACCGACCAGCCGACACTTCAATTCCATTTAAATTCAGTGGCAGAAGAAAACTCGGAGTTTGAAAGGGCTGCTGACCGTCAGCCTTTACGTTCACCACTCTTGGAGATGGAGTCGGAAATCCTGAAGTCGAACTTTGAAAATTAGATGAATTGCCCCTCTTCTCATCTTTTTGTGTTTGAGATCTGTTGATCGATTTTTCGCTGAGTCGTCTCAGATTTTCGTGTACTGGCCTGCGATTTGAAAGTTCGCAGTTTCGCCTTTTTAATTTTCTTTTTTGCTTCCCGTTGGATGACTTTTAATTCTATGGCAGCCTCCCGCAGTCTCCGCTTCGCCTCAATGGCCTCTTTCTGGGCCAAATCAGCCTCTGCGTTGGCTTCGCTGACCATATGCTCTTGATCTTTGATTTGACTTTCTAATTTTTCCAGCTCGCGCAAAGTGTCTCTTTTTTTATCAAGGATTTGATCACGGTGCTGGTTTGCCTTCTGTAATCGGACTCTCGCTCTGTCAATTTTCTCCTTTGCTTTAGCTTGCTGGGCTTCGGCGATTTTTATTTGCTTCTCATAGCCTTGCGCTTCCGCAGCGACTTTAGCGGACTCTTTTCGCGCCAGGGTGGCTTCTTTTTCCGCTTGCGCCTCCGCCCCTTTGGCTTCTTTGAGGGTTCGCCGGGATTCGATTTTCAATTGCTCTTTCCGTTTCTTTTCATCCTCCGCCATTTTCTTCGCTTCAGCGGCGTCTATTTTGGCTGCATCGGAATCTACTATGGATCGTTCGACGTCCACTTCTAATTCCGAGCTCTCCTGGCCAAAACAGATTTGAGTCAGGAAGATAAGAAATAGAATAGGAAGCATATATTTCATCAAATCCACCTCAATGAGTTTTACAGATGTTAGGGCCCATAGTTTAAAGACGTATAGCCAGCTCCTTTCGTTTCGGTTATTTCAAATAAATAAATGAGATCTTTTAATAAACTCTTGTATTATTTTGAGACGCTTTTTGGATTTCCTCAAGTAGTCTGCTTTAAGACGGCTACGCTCCTGCACTTGAAATGACGACCGTAGGCTTGTATAAACGTTCCAAAAGGGATGACTATTATGTCGAAAGATGCAACTGAAACAGTGGGCGATCATTTTCAAAATGATTTACTTAAATTCGCTCGAGACCAGAGTTTGGCTGTGATTTTGAAAGCCTCTTCTTACATCAAGCCAGGAATCCGGGAAAACGAAGCTAAAGCCCTCATTCAAGAGATTCAAACGCAGATGGGGGCCCCGAAATCGTGGCATCCTCCGCAAATTCGATTTGGTGAAAATACACTGCTGCCCTTTGGGCAACAAGGCCATGAAAATCTGAGCTTGAAAGAAAATGACATCTACTTTTTTGATATCGGTCCCATTTTTTATGGGCACGAAGGTGACGTTGGCCGCCCCTTTGTTGTGGGCAATGACTCTGAAATGAAAAAGTGCTGTCGAGATGCCGCATCGATCTGGCAGGAAGTGAGAGATCACTGGGTATCAACGAATGCCACGGGAAAAGAACTCTATCAAGTGGCCCGGTTTAGCGCAGAAAATCGCGGCTGGCTGCTTTCATTACATGAAGCGAACGGACACCGCATCTCTGACTTTCCCCATGCCGCAAGAATGCGGGGATCCGTAGAGAAATTCGAACAAAAGCCAGCACCTAACAGATGGATTCTTGAGATCCAAATTCGCCATCCGAAAAAATCTTATGGCGCCTTTTACGAAGACCTGCTGATCTAAAGGAAGAATGAATGAAGGAAGCTGCTAGCTTCCTTCATCGCCCTTAACGTCTTAGGCTTGTTGGGTTTCACAAGACCGATTGCGTTTCAAGCTACGGTCTCTACCTTCATCCCTACATCAAGGGCATCTTTTTCTTTACAAGATGATTATGCACTTTCGGGTTCCAGACCTCAAGCCTATTTTCCGCTTGAATCGATCCTCTTTTTGCGACAATTTCAATCCTTAAAACCGCTGTCATTACAAATGCCTAATTGATTTAAACGGGATTAAAAATGATTAAGGAGCAGCAACTGTTGTGGAAACTGGGCAGAAACGCACTTGTGCATGCAAACGGCCCATACTATCTACCTGCCAGAAGTACTCTGATAATCTGCCATCAAAAAGTGGAACCCGCTCGACAATACCATCGGCGTTAATGTCGGCATAAATATAAAGAAGTTGCTGGCTGACATTTAAAAATTTTGAAGATCCCGCGATACGAGACATATTTACTTGATCACCACTGCAATAGGTTTCTCCCAAGGCGTCCGTTCCACAGGTGGCCATATTAATACCGCTATGAGGTTTGCCTACAAGGCGCATATAAACTGAATAGGCAGTCTTTCCTGAGTTCGTTGGGTCTGGAGCCGGAAGCGAGAAAGACGCCTGTCCATCAGTCCCATTGCGATCAATAATATTAAAGGGCCCTTCTTGTAGCAAAATTTTAGTGCGTGTATTCAGGGCAATAAACAAAGCGCGTCCATTGGTTCCCGTCATATCCGCAGTCTTTGATTTATGAGCGATGATTTGCATATTGTAGCAATTGCCGCCCGTGTTACCCCCTCCCGCCGCGAGAGCGGAATGGTTTGCAAGGATACCCATGGCTGCCATGACCAATCGACTAGATAGTTTAGATAATTTCATATGATCTCCTAGTTTGTTTATTTTCTCGACGACTCGACGTTCAAGTCCTTCTAGCTTTTCCGTGCCGTCACTTTTCATTAAGGCAAGGATCAAGCCAAATTAAAAAAACTGAATATCAAATATTTCAAAGACTTATATTTTACGAATTTAACTCAAAGTGTTCAGCACTAAGGATCTTAAGCTCCTCAAAAGCGCGAAGTGATGAAAAGTATTAAGTTTCTTCTAGAGGGCAGAAAACTTGGACAGTGTCCATGAAGTGACGATCTTAAAAAATTTAAGACACAAGAATTTATTTGCTTTGAAGCCTGTCTTCGCCTAACTCTTTAATTTAATTAACGGCGTTTCTATAGACATCACAGGATAGGTCTCATGAATTCAAATTACATTCCTCGCAAGCTTCTCTTTGGCAATCCAGATATCAGAGACCTTAAAATCAGCCCCGACGGGAGGCATATAGCTTACCTTGCTGAACATCATGGCGTTCTCAACATTTGGGCGCAGGATGTTGGCAATGAGTCCACTGCGCGACCTCTCACCCACGACACTAAAAGAGGTATTTTTTCTTATGATTGGACCTTCCAACCGGGGACCCTGATTTTTAGCCAGGACATAGACGGTGATGAGAACTTCGGCCTCTACACGCTGAATGTTCTCAATGGTGAAACGACCGAAATCACTCCCCCTGGTCACTTTACCACTCATGTCAGTGAGCTGAGCCATTTAAGACCTGATGAAGTGGTTATCCTCACAAACAATCGCGACCCTATGTATTTTGATTACAAAATACTGGACCTGAGGGATAAAACCCAAAAAGACCTTTTCACTAATACCGAGAACTTTGCCCTCATCCATTTCGATAAATATTTCCGACCTGTGATAGCAATCAAAAGCAATGCCGATGGCTCCTATACAGGTTCTCTGTGGAACCCTCATACCAAAAGTTTTTTTGAAAAATTCGTAACGGCTTTTGAAGACAGCATGTCTTCTACAACCATTTCAACCTCTAACGACGGGCGGAAGGTGTACCTTTTAAGCAGCGAAGGAAGAGATAAGGCGACATTTCAAGAATGGGATCTAGCGACGGACACACTTACTGTGCTTGCTGAAGACTCAAAGTCTGATATCCAAGCCATCCAAATACATCCGGGCTCTGGCAAGCCCTTGATGGCGACTTCATACTATGTTAAAGCGAGAGGTCCACTTCTTGGATGAGGAATTCCAAAAACATTATAAGAATATTCAAAATAAACTTCAAACTGAATTCAAAATTACTTCTCTGAGTCTTTCGCTTGAACATTGGGTGATCATGACGGACGAGGCCCATAAACCGGCTGCTTTTTATTTTTTTAATACTAAAACTCAAACTCTCAGCGCCCCCCTGCATACTCGCAAATCTTTGCTTCCACATACAGCGAAACTTCAACCCATGGAATGCCTTGAGATCCTTTCACGGGATGGATTTCCCTTGGTCTCTTATTTAACTCGCGCCAAAGAACAAGCTGGCAAAGCTTTGATTCTCTTGGTCCATGGAGGCCCTTGGTCGAGGGATCGCTATGGTTTTAATGTCTACCACCAGTGGCTGGCTGATCGTGGCTATAATGTTTTGAGCGTGAACTTCCGCTCTTCCGTGGGATTTGGTAAAAATTTTCTGAATGCCGGCGATCAACAATGGGGTCACAAAATGCATGAGGATCTTCTGGATGCCGTCAACTGGGCGGTGAATAAAGGACATGCGGATAGCAGCCAAGTCGTTATCATGGGCGCCTCCTACGGAGGGTATGCTGCTTTGGCGGGACTGACCTTCACGCCTGATACCTTTGCTGCGGCCGTAGATATTGTAGGTCCCTCAAATCTAGAGACTCTCCTCTCGACCATTCCTCCTTATTGGGAAAGTTTCAAAGCGAATCTCTATCGACGCGTCGGAGACCCGACGACGGAAGCGGGTCAAAAACTTTTGAAAAAGTGCTCGCCCTTAACCCATGTGGATAAAATAAAAAAACCTCTGCTCATTCTTCAAGGAGCCAATGACCCACGGGTAAAAAAAGCGGAGGCCGATCAAATTTTCAATTCAATGTTGTCCAAAAAGATTCCAGTACAGTACATCCTCTTCCCCGATGAAGGCCATGGCTTTGCAAAATCTCAGAACAACATGGGAGCCAATGCCATCATTGAAGGTTTTTTGCAGAAGTTCTTAGGGGGGCGCCTGGAGGACATTGAAGATGACCTCAAAGAGTCCTCAGCCCAGTTTATAACTGCTCTGCAATAGGCTCTTGATTTTCATTGCCCGAGTTTTATTCCATATAAAGCTTGGACTCGACACATTTCTTCGAGTTCTTATGCCGAAAACAATAAGGGGAAACCCTTGTTGTTTTCCAAATTCCTATTTCCTTATTTTGGGCCTGCATCATAAGCAGGTTATACTCCCCATGACTGTGTTTCGGCGAGTCCCAAGCAAAACCATTCCTTACAATCTCTTCGTTGATATTTTTGGATTCGTAAAAAACGATACAGGCCAATCTATCAAATGACATTCCCTCACACTTAAGATCCACAATTTTATGCAAAATAAGACTTTCCGTAAAGCCTTTTGCCATCGGTCCTTCAGGTTGTTTAATTTCTGGCGTATCGATTCCGGAAAATCTTATCTTGAGCGATTTATTGTTCACTAAAACTCGACAGGTATCCCCATCATGGCAACTTTGCACGAAACCCCGAAAATTTTGGATTTGATTTTTCTTTTTAGACTTTGCAAGAGAAACGGAAGAAAAGCCTATTGAAAGAGCAAGAACCATGAGAAACCAAATTTTCATCGATGCGGCCTTGTTGAAGTTAAAAAATAATTTTTTAACTTTTAGACTTAAAAGTAAAGGGAATGATGAGCCCGAGTTGGGCCGATTCAATAATTTCTAAATCTTATGTTTCGCAACTCTTTACCATAAGACCTTCGCCGTCTTGCTGATCGGCAAAACAGCCGATCAGATCTTTATTTCTACTTAAACAATTTTCCTATTTTTAATTCTTCTTTGATTTGAAACTGCAACTGAATTGGCTGCACGCAGGGACATGATATGAATTTGGAGCTGAGTATTTAAAGCCAACAACAAAACAAAACAAAATAAAAGGAGAAAAAATGAAAACAATTTCGTGGATTACAACAATGTTATTTGCGGCCAGCGCTTATGCACAAGCGCCGATGTCAGTCATAGATAGCCCTGACATCAACTCATCTTCCCAAAACGAAGAAGCTTATCAAGAGTATTATGATCAAGATTACTCAGATCAAAACTATTTTGATCAGGAGCAAAACAATTCCGAAGATAAAAGTTCTGAGAGTAATAAAGAACCAGAATTCACCCCAACCCAAAGATCCGGTACTCCCGGTTATATCGGGCGCAGACCTGGATATCCCGGTGGCAGACTTGTTCGTGGGCCTGGTGGACATATCGGCGGCCCCTGAATATCGTCGTGGCTGGTATTCACGTTATCGTTGGGACCGAGGCTACCATCGTCCACGCTGGTGGAGCGCTCGACATCGCTTCCCTTCTTTTGCATGGATTCTCAATATTGGAGTCGGTTACTGGTAGTGTACCGCCTTCAACTCCTCATTATATCCTTACTCCGCATTGGGACGCAGTATAGATGAGGCTGCTTACAATGCTATGTATGATTGCGGTGGCACACGAGCCGCATCTCGCTGCTATATCCCCCCTGGCTATTGCAACCACTACTATCCTTAAGAACCCTTGCACTATTGAAGTGATATTTAAAATGATAAGAAGGGGCCACCGAGCCCCTTTTTTTCTTCTCCCACCAGACCCATTAAAAATTAACTATTTGTTCGATGACAAATGGCAAGTTAGTATGAAATCCAACTCAGCTGGATGGGATGACTTATGCGAACGGGACAAATTTTTGAAGTTATTGGAAAAACACCACTTATAAAAATAAAATCACTTTCTGAAGCTACTGGCTGTGAAATCTATGGGAAAGCCGAGTTCCTAAATCCCGGAGGAAGCGTCAAGGATCGGGCCGCTTTAGGAATTATTTCCGAAGCCGAAAAGCTCGGGCAACTGAAGAGTGGCTATACGATCTTCGAAGGAACTGCGGGCAATACTGGAATTGGCCTTGCGACCCTCGCCCCCCAAAAAGGCTATCGTTGTGTCATTGTGATGCCTAACAATCAATCCCAGGAAAAGTATGATGCCCTGAAAGCCCTGGGAGTGGAATTAATCACGGTTCCTCCCTGCCCGTTTACCAATGAAAATCACTTTTACCACACTGCCAAAAGATTGGCCACTGAAAGGCCTGATAGTTTTTGGGCTAATCAATTTGAAAATACCGCAAACTTTAAAGCCCATTATCAAACCACCGGCCCTGAGATCTGGGAGCAAATGAACGGAAATATTGATGCCTTTATCTCAGCTGTAGGCACCGGCGGAACCCTTTCCGGTGTTTCGCGTTTTTTAAAGGACAAAGACAAGTCAGTGCATATTCGCTTAGTGGACCCTTTTGGCTCCGGACTTTATTCTTATTTCAAAACAGGACAACTCTCTTCAACAGGAAGCTCGATCACTGAGGGTATTGGTATTATGCGGCTCACGGCCAACTTCAAAGAAGCCGTTATCGACGAAGCCGTTCAGGTGAATGATCAAGAAATGCTTTCCACTCTTTATCACTTGGCCGAACACGATGGTTTGCTCGCGGGAACTTCCGCGGCATTAAATGTGTATGCTTCTTATAAGTATGCTTTAGAAAATAAAAATTCTGGAAAACGAATCGTGACGATCTTGGGGGACTCAGCTCTTAGATATCAATCGAAGATATTTAACCCTCAATTTCTCTCAGAAAAGGGACTCTTTAAGAAGACCTTGCTTTCATCTTGATAAATCCTTTTCCTAAGAATTGTTCATGAAAATTTTATGCGACAACTCTTTCGACAGGAACACGAATTGGCGACCCTGTCTAGACTCTCTCCAACAACCCGCACTTAAAGTCGCAGTGATAAAATCTCCATAGCAGTGAAGACGAACAGACCTGGGCACATTTCTTGAATGACTTGAAAAAAGAAATCTCACGAAAGAGGCATCGTCAAAGTTGACCAGGAAGGGCCCATGCGAATCTCAAAATTAAAGTCAGCATTTTTATTAATACTGCTCTCCTTATTTATCCAATCCACCCTCCTCCCGGCAGCGGCGGCAACCGCTTCGGTCTGTAGAAGTGTTTTCGCTTATCAATCGACGCAGGCTGAATGGCAAAGACTTTCCCAAGAAGAAAGGTATAGTCGTCGCAAAGCGGAAATGCACACTCCCTCTCGGCAAGGAGTCATTGAACGGAGACCTATTATTAAAACTTCAGGCCTTCGTAAAGATGCGGTTCCCGATATCGACCCTGCCGATATCAAAGTGGATACAGCCGATCCCTCTTTGGTAATGCCAATCACTTACCCGAACGGCCAGACCAAATATCGAATCAACTTTTCAGGATTAAGATTTATTGAAGCCGACAGCCCCGCGGACCTGTACAAACCCGGCATCAGAAAAGTCCGACATTCACGAGGCTTCTATAAAGACGGAACAGAAATGACCGGCGCCTACCACAATGAAGCCTGGCCTTGGGATGTGGTCATTTATAAAAATGATGCCGGTAAATGGATAGCCCTCGGCGGCGTCATGGAACAAGCAGTGCCTGGAAAACTCCCCAACGTCAGAGAAAACAATCGGACACGCTCTCGATGGTGGGGAAAAGTTTCCCATGTTCAAATCAAACCCGGTGTTTACGAGGAGCATATTGTTTGGCAAGGTCCCATCCACGACTTTAATATTTCCAAGCATCAGGGATGGAAATATCATGGATACGGCGGAACCTTAGTGACCCAGTTCAATCCGAAAACAGGAATGCATGAGCCTATTAAGAATAAAAGAGGAAATTACATTCTGATGTATGAGCGCGTAATAGAAGAACGCAATGGAATGCCTTGGATGACTTCGACTTTCATGCGGGATATGGATCCCTCTTTAACCCATACAGTGGGACCTGAAATAGAAGTGACTAACATCATTTCTCCAGTCACCGGACAAATCTTCGAAGCCTTCCGTCGAGGCGATGAAAAAGAAACCACTGGTTACTTGCGCGAAGGCGATAATGTACTTAAAGAGAAAGAACACAATCAATATATCAAAGCCGGAAGCGGCAACGATTATGTACGAAAATATGGAATTTATCTGGATTATCGTGACCCCGGAAGGGATGCTCAAGGGCTTTTCAAAAATGTTATCGATGAGAAAGGTCAGCTGATTGATTTCGCATCCACACTCAAATTACGGGAAATATTTAACGGCACGTGGGTTGGACGCCCACAGCTGAGTTACGATCCTCAAGGAAAACTCTGGTTAGCTTTCCACTTCGTTCCGAAAGACAGCATTCCTCCCGGCGGACCCCAAGAGGGATGGCCCAGCGCTGAAGACTTTCCTAAATATGCTCGTATCATGGCAATGTTTCCAGTAAAGTTTGAATATGACAAATCAAGACAACCGCTTTTAGTGAAAGACATCGATCCTAAATACGCCTATAAATATGAATAGAGGTGGCGAGATCATCCGTACGATAACAAGACTTATTTGATTTCAGGAGATTGCAGCTTAAGGAAGCCATTCAAATAGTGATTAAATTCTTCGACCATGGTGACCGCTGGCTCTGGATGGCCGGCATTCACTTGTTCCACAACGCAGCCGTCATCCGTGCAAGTCATTTGAGCGTTGCAAGTTTTAAGGTCGCAGGACAGTTGCTTTTGATTCACAGTAAAGTGCACTGCTTTACTGCCTCCCCGCAAACTCTGCTCAAGGGCCTCAAAACACTGAAGCGTGATTTTCCGGTTGGCATAGACTGGACAGAGAAAAGATTTAACCTGGTCTTTAAATTCCTCTAGAGAATGACTTAAGCTCACTTGCTTATCCGACACAAAAGCCAACATTGATAGTGCCATGCGTTTTTCGCACTCTTCAACGGAGTTTTGAGGACAAAAGAATTTATAGAAATTAACAAGTGGTGAAGTGCTGAAATCACCCCAGTCGCCGTTATAAGGCGAAAACATCGGACGCATTCGAACACACCCCCCCGCTAAGCAAGATCCACCTACGAGATTTTTAGTCGCCCAATTATCATTAGGAGCCTTGCCCTTCTCATAAACGTAAAAATGACCATCGGAATGCAAGCGCTCGAAACGAGTCCCTGTAAAGGCCCCAGCGACAGGTATACCCCATAACCTAGAGAGTTGAGGGGCCATCAACCAACCACTATTGCAGCCGTGAATAGAGGCGTAAGAGTCCGCTGTAAACCTGCTTCTTAGCTTAGAGAGACCTGGATAATTTGCATCGAATCGCTCACCGGGACCGTCTGTCTGCGTCCCTAAACTCGGAGAGTTGTGCCCGAAAATTTCCAAACTCTGAATGCGCGAAAATTTTAACAATCTCCTGAGCGCCGTTCCGGTATTGAGGGTAAAAGTATTTCTCGCTAAAAATTCGAAGCCTTGAGAAGTCAGGGCCGCTGGATTTTTGGCATTTTCAAAAACGGAAATGAGAATCACCTGACGATCGGGAAAAAGACTATGGTAACGAGCGGCTTTGCCTAGCGCAGACAATTGCGGCAAAGTCCCCAAATCCGTTCCCAGTCCGGAAAGAAGAATATGCGTCGGCCGATCATAGGAAAAACTCTCAAGGTTTCCTAGATATGCAACAAAATAAGCGTAAGATTGCAGACTATAAAAAAATATGAACAGACTAAACATGCGAGTAAAAATTGAAGGAACATATTTCATCTGGCCATCCATAACCTTCCTCATCACTCGACAACGTCCACTACGTAATCCAGTTTAAAGTTTATCGTCAGTCGGCAAAACAATCAAGAAATGCGCTTCTACTTGGTCTAGTTCCTCACTAACGATTTCATCACTGCCCAAAGGGCTGTCCGTGATTATCCGTGCTGGAGGCTAACTCTATTTTAAGAGGCAATTCGTACAGGACGACCTAATTTATATTTCCATATTCGATAATAAACCTTTTTGATGGCAGGAAAATCTCGGACTGCGATATCTTTGTCCACAACCTGCCAGTAATCGAAGTCAATATTGGTCTTCAGGTTATCAATAAGTTCGGGTGAAAGAATGAGCATTGAGCATTGAATTCCTATTTTTTCCATTAATGGTTTGGTGTAAGCTTCAAGACGAGCGCTTCGCAGAATCGTATCGCCACCGATATCCACTTCTCGACGAAAGGTTTCATCCCCCTGTATCTGAGTTTCAATGTGACCCGCAGCCAGGGCTCCGCCGATATTTAACTCATCACACACATCATACTTTATTTTCAGATTTTCATACTGCTCCACAAGGTCTTCAAAAACTTTAATAGCCATTTCAGTGAGAATTTTTCCCTTATTATTTTCGGCATCCTGAACTTCATTTTTGATAGATAAAATATCCGAAAGATTTTCTGTTTGATCCATCAGCCCGAACGAAATCAAATGACCATCACCCGTTGTTTTATGGATAAATCCATTGAACTTACCGACGGTGGTGCTGACTAAAAAGTGGTACTCCTTCATAAAAGGTCCGGTGATTTCTTTTGAATTATTATGCATGAATTGAGTATATCCTCGCAAATCCATCGACAGAATGACACCAAAAGTGCTCTTATTATCCAAGAGTTCTAAATTGTTATTGTAAACCGCTGAGGTAATCATATTTCCAAGCAAGGGTTTAAGACTGGATTTGATATGGGCATCCATTAAAGCAATCTTTTTTCTTAACTGGAAAGTGAGATGTCCAGCAACGCACCCTCCGATGACCGTGCCGGTGAAATCGCTTAGAACGATCAATAAGAGTTCACTATCCTTTCTGACTAGATAAAGTAAAGGGCTTAAGAACAACAAAACATAGCTTGCCACATGGACGAGAGTGACTGTGCGAGAGGGAGCCACGAAGGTAAGACCGAAAATAATCACGAAAACATTGGCGGCATGAAAATATTTATAGATTTCCAGATTGCCGTTATACATGAGCGGCCATACATAAATGAAAGAAGCGATGACAAGAATAAGGGGCTGCACAATGGCCCAAAGCAAGGCTTTGAAATGAGCACTATGTCTTGAATTTTTAAGATAATATCCAAGAAGCACCAAGGGAACTCCATTAAAGAGAAAACGGGGCCAGGTGTTGGACCAAATCGATACACCAGGTTCGAACTTTAAAATAATTTGTGAAGTATTGAGGCCATACAAACTAAAGAGAAGAGCAAATAAAAAGGAGTAAATAGAGGCCCGATTAGCGATCTCTTGATAGAGACTTTGGTTAATATTATAAAACTCTTGTTCGCTTAATTTATATTTTATTTTCATTTTTTAAATTTTCGTTAAGACGTTCCTTTAACTTAGACACGTAGGAATCAATTTTACGAGTTTCCTCTTGAAAAAATTTTGCGACTTCTTCCTGAGTATTAAGAGAAAAGCCGGAGGGAATATTAGCTCCATCGGGGATCACTAACCTTGGACCGATGGTGGTTTTGACTCCTATGTAGGACATACTTCCAACTCTGGCTTCTTCGCCAATCACCACTCCATGATTGATGGCACAACAGGGATTAACCTTACTTCCTATAGCAAGTTTGGTTCGAATACCAATGGTCGAACACACACCAATTTCCACTTTCCTTCCAATTTTCACTCCTGGCGCCAGAACGGTTAAATGACCTACGAGGCTTTGCTCTTCCATTTCAATGGCATCAACCAGAATCGTCCCTGCGGGAAGACAAATATTTGTTCCCACAGTAGCTCTATTGGACAAGTAGGCCCCCTTGCCAATATTCAGCAGGGGCAAATCTCGAATCCACGTGTCTGGATAAATCACAAAGTCTGTATTGCCCCGGTATCCAAAAGCTCTAAAGAGATATTTTTTTAATAGTGGAATGCTCAAGGCAATCGCATAGAGGGGTTTAAAATAAAATACCTGAGTCCAGCAAATTCCGTAGATTCTACGCAATAAATAGACAGGGTGAAAAGGGTCGCGGGGGAATGTCCCCGCAATGATTCCCCGCTGTGCGAAACGACTCAGTCCCGCAGCGATTGAGATAAACAGCAATAAGAATAGAATTGGAACACAAGCATAAAGTATGTAAGTCTCAACCATCGTTTTGGGCTGTAAAAGTATTATTGGGGTCACTGCGAGAAGAAAGGCCCCGCACCAAATTATTAGCAATAAACAAAAAGGCAAAAG
>DATBTE010000160.1:0-2157 GCA_036559425.1 Pseudobdellovibrionaceae bacterium
TCTTTCAACATAAGTGGTCTCGCATTTTGATCGAGAGCGCTAACAAAGAAAAGGTTTCTCTTGGCAAAATCCGCATAGTGCGTAATTTTTTCAAAACCTGGAGTTTCAGTGGGATTATTGATCTGATCAAGTTTATTACCAATAACAAAAAGATTGGTTTTTGACAGGTGCCTTAAAAGCTCTTCATCTTGTGGCTGAACTCCAACTGAGAGATCAAATACAAATAGTACGACATCGGCATCCGCATAGGCTTCGCGACTCTTTTGAATCCCAATCTGCTCGACAATGTCTGAAGTATGATTGCGAATCCCTGCGGTATCTAAAAAAGTCAGTTTAAGTCCATCATATTTAGTATCCCCCGAAATTACATCACGGGTAGTTCCAGCAATCGCAGTCACAATTGCACGATCCTCTTCTAAAAGGAGATTCAGAAGGCTAGATTTTCCAACATTTGGACTCCCAACAAGAGCTATCCGCACACCATCTTTTAAGATCCTGCCGGCTTTATAGGAATTCACCAGAGATTTGAGAGAAGTCTCAATTTCCACAAGTTTTTCTTTAATAATTTCGGTATCTACTAAATCAAGCCCTTCGGTCGAAAAATCAATCCCCGCCTCGATATGAGCCATCAGCCAAGTCAGCTGATCTTCAATTCTTTCTAGCTTTTGAGAAAGCTGTCCTTTAAGTTGGCGCAAGGCCAATTTCTGAGCTTTTTCGCTTTGGCTCTCGATCAATGCTAAAATGCTTTCAGCCTGCACTAAATCTACTTTGCCATTCATAAATGCGCGATAAGTAAATTCACCTTTATCCGCACTCCGAGCACCACCTGTGATCAAAAGATTTAAAATATTTTGGCAAATCTGTGGATTTCCATGACAGGAAATTTCTACAACTTCTTCTCCAGTGAAGGAGTGGCCTTTTTGGAAATAAGCCACCAGAACTTCATCAACATTTTCACGAGACTGAAAATCTTGAAGTGTTCCAAAATAAATTTTATGTGATTCTATTTTTTGCGGTAAAAATTTCGCGATTTTACGGGTCACCTCAAGGCTATTAGGCCCTGAGATTCGGATCACAGAGATTCCTCCCACGCCATGAGGAGTGGATACCGCACAGATCGTTTGAGAATCCCTATCGCCACCATTCATTAAATACTACTCTCCGGCAGACTCGTGGTTTTCATTACCTTGGTTAGTCCCACCTTTTGCAGGATAAATTTTAATTTTCTTATAGAGTCCTTCACCCAAAGAACGGCTCTTAACACGGGCATCTTGTGCTAAATATTGATGAACGACTTTGCGATCTTTTGGAGGAAGCGCTCTGTAATAAACAGACTTTCCCTGCTCAATTGCAATTGTTTTTAGATTTTCTGCACGCTCTATTAAAGCCGCCGCAGATTCCTCACGATATCCCCCGCAATCAACAGTGATATTCGTCTTGTCTTCAGGAAAATTATGTTGAACTGCGCGCTTTAAAAACAACTGCAAAGCGTCCAACATTTGACCTTTTTTATCTTTTAAAAGCTCTTCATCAGAACCAGAAATTTCAATCGCTAAGACAGCTTCTGTATTCGCCTCTTTCTCATAGGAAACCTCAAAAGAAAGATCAAACTGCCCTTTTTCGATGATACCAGCTAATGTCTTGTTAACGAGAGTTTCCACTTCGCCACCAGAACTTTTATTTTTGCCGCCAAACAGTTTACTAAAAAATCCGGCCATATTTCCTCCTAGGCAGTCACTTTTTTCGAGTCTTTTAAAAATATATATTGTTGAACAATACCAAAAATTGCACTGACCGTCATATAGAGAGTCAATCCACTTGGCAGTTGAAGCATAAACAAAGTAAACACCAACGGCAAAAAAGCCATGATTTTCGCTTGTGCGGGATCCATCGTTGTCGGAGTCATCTTCTGTTGTAAGAACATCGTTCCACCCATCAAAATAGGCAATACGAAAAACTTATCAGGAGCACTCAAATCCGTAATCCAACCGAAAAACGGAGAGTGATAAAGCTCAATACTAGAGCCAATCACGCGATAAAGAGCAAAGAATACAGGAATTTGAAGAAGCATAGGTAGACATCCACCTATCGGATTGGCTTTATGCTCTTTCATTACCGCCATTGTTTCACGATTAAGAGCCATGGGATCATCTTTAT
>DATBTE010000161.1:0-1901 GCA_036559425.1 Pseudobdellovibrionaceae bacterium
GGATCTGGTATATATTCGAGCTTGTTACAGAATTTAATGATACATAAGATTTGATCGTTTTGATAAAAGAGATATTCTTAGGATTCTCATAATTTTTTATTTTTTCGGACGATTCATGATGGATAGAAATATGGTTCCCGTAATGATCTTTCGTGTTACTGAGAATAACCAGAATACTGTTATTCTTTTCGCCGTCCTCGACAGTTTTTAAAATCCTTTCAGTGATTATAAAGGGCTCACCATCGGTCTCGGCATTTCCCCCCATTTTTTCCAATTCTGTTGCGCCATAGTCCAGGGATCCTTTAGCAGTCAGAGGTTGATCTATAGTAGCAAGTTCAGTCTTGAGGTCTTCGAAGATTTCAAAAAGTCCACGGATAACATGAAGAGCGTTCAGATGGGAATTTTCCGAGGCACTTTCCGGTACGAAAAAAGTGATTTCATCACCTGCAGCTGACTCCTTGTAGGCGCCATATCTATTTAAGTACTCACCGCCTCTATTGAAAAAAGACTGCACTATATAATTGATCAATTCAGGGGAATATTTTTGTTTAAGAACTGTAAAGTTATTGATATCACATCGGCCAACAGTGATATTGGCACTGCTCAATCCGGATTTCATTTTTTCATGAGCCCAAGTTAAACCGCTATAGGCATTGTCTCTATATTCTTGAACTAGTGCTTCCGCGAGGGTACGCCGTTGTTCAACGTCGTGAATGAAAGTTTTGAGCTTTTGAGCGTCATTAGATAAGATCTCGACATCCGAAGTCCCCGATCTATTTTTGAACCATTGAATAATATTGCCAACATCAAACTTTAAAAAGTAAGCAGCTACTTTGTAGATGAGCAAGTAAATGCCTAGCAAAAATATAAAAAGTATTTCTTTTTGCTCTTTGAGCAATTGCAGTAATTGGTCAAGGACGGGGAAGTCGTCTTTGCCATAAAGAACAGAATATTTTTGCTTGCCAAGTGTGATTTCATTCCGTGATTGGAAAGTATTTGTTTCTTTATACTGACTTTCTTTAAGCAAGGCATGCTCACTCGAGGGATAAAGCAGTCGGCCGTCTTGATAACGGATAACGTAATAGGAAATTGCATCATTTTTTAAGTAAACATCGAACATATTTAAGAATAAGTCTTCAGTACTTTGTTGGCTGCTATGTTTCAGCATTTGTGAGATTGTCGCGATCCGCTCAGAATCCATTTGTGCACTTTGGTTTTTAACGTGCCAGAATTGAATCAAATATAAAATCGGATATCCAATAAAAAATACCATTAAAAAGAGAGAGGTTTTTTTAAAGAGGGTCATTTTATTTTCTCCTCACTAAAACACCATTTTTTTCGATATACTGGATATTTTTTTCTTTACTTTCAAACTTGAAGCCATCTCCAAAATCTATATTGACCCCATTTTGCCTCAGTTGCGATCGATAGTTTTCATCAACTACGAGGCGCTTTCGAACTTTCAAGGCATAGGCATTATCCAATCCTAACTCTGTCAAGCGTGGCTGCGATTTCGCGATAGTTACCTTAGTGCTGCCGGATGAACTGTTTCTGGTAGTACCGCTAGAAATAGTGGTAGAAATCGTTGCGGGTTCTCGAGAGGGTGAGGCGGCCTCATTACTTTGTGATATTTTCGCTGGATTCTCAGCAGCAGTTTTTCTAACGGCGGACTCGTCTGAATTCGTGTTGGGAGATTGTGGAAGTTCCGCTGCAAAGGCAGGACTTTCTACGTAAGCTATTACTGGCGCAATTTTTTTCGAAATATTTGCAACAGAAGTGTTCACATGCCGCTTTACTGCTTGATAGTGGCTCTCAGGCAAAGGAATTGTTCCGAGGTTCGGAGTGACAATGTTAACTTCATGTTGCGGAACGCTAGCCACAGATCTGATGGTTGTTGTAGG
>DATBTE010000162.1:0-1956 GCA_036559425.1 Pseudobdellovibrionaceae bacterium
GCACTTAATTCTGAATCAAAATGGGATTCCATTTATTCATGATAATTCCGCCACCAATGGCCCCTCAACCTCCGGTTTTATCCCTGGACCATGGGACCGGTAAACCGGTGAAAATGGCCCCTTTTTAAACCGGCGCGTGCATGTGGAGAGGGATGCAACGGTTATCTGAAATTCAGATAGGGGTCGAGATCGGAATGCAATTTGTGGGTAATTGAAAGGAGGTTCGACGATGTACCAAACGAGAGACTCATCTGGATGTTCTTACGTCACTGAACTATAAGACAAAACTTAAACATCGTTATCTAGGCTTTTACTTAATTGAAGTTTTTATGAGAATTGAGGCATTCGGATCGGAATAAATTAATTTCCATTCTCCACGAGCCATTCCATCCACTAGATTTTTGATAGTCAATCGATACCCTGGTGTGAAACGCATTGTTCGCATTAAAAAAATTTTAATATCGTTTTTTTGTACTAGATCTTCAAATTCTGCGGGTGAACGGTAAACTTTCATGTATTCGTTTTTAAGAAAGGCTGGATCGTCAATGTGTCCATGGTAAAAAACTTTTCTTTCCCCGTGCCAACGCCATGCTAAATAAGACCCCCAGTCTGTTTCATTAAAAATATTTCCGGTCACTTGGTTCTTCTCAATAAAATCAGCGGCTGTGTCAGGAAAAGCTAAACCCTTTATGCCTCCCCCGACAAATTGATGACCCAAGAAACTTGGGTATCCGTTAGTGAGAACTCCCCAAAAAAGAAACTCTTGAAGAGTCAGGGCAAATACCCAGCCGCCGAAGTTCCATTGGCTGGTATCCGACCTCTTCATTAAAACGAGTTCATTGCTTAAAATTAGAAGACTAAAAAAAGCCGATACAAGCATAAACCTAAGAGCAGAGGCCCCCAGAGCCACTATCAGAAAAAAAGCAAAGTAGGAGAAAAACGATTTTTTCTTCCAGTTCATAATCAAAACAATCGCAGTCACAATCCAAATGATAAGTAACGCCCTCACCTCATTTACTGATATGGCATTTTGAGCAAATGTGGGCATCCACTCAGTGAAGTGAGTTCGAAATATTTGCCAGTCTGGGTTGAATATTTTTTGGATCGGATAAAAGAACCCCTCCCAGCCTAGTGGATTAATAAAGCAAGCTATTGTAGATAAAAGAAGACATTTAGTTGACAAGGAAAATTTCTCGCTAGACCCCTTTAGTTTTTGTGCAATTACCGAGAAAAATAAAATTAAAAGTCCAATATGAAATCCTGGGTGTACATTACTCCAAATCAAAAATAAGAGTGGTATAAGCCAAAGAAACACCCATCTCTTATGAAATGGAAGCAAACAAACCATCAGTATTAGGACCGTAAAAAAATCAGAAAACAAAGAAGCTTTTTCCGTGAAGCGAATATTTCCGGCATAAGCAGCTATTGGAAGTAGAAAAAAGGGAAGAATCTTTTTTCCCCGTATTGCAGGAAATACGGAGATTCCCGCAATAATACAAATTAAGCAGGATTTGAAAAAAATCAGTGAATTGAATCCACCAATTATATAAAGACCATAATATATAACGTAAGCGCCCCATTCGTGCATGATATGCCACGGATATTGAGACCTTGAGTAGAGAAAGGGATCAGTTAGTGGTAGGGGCCCATCAAAAAATCTACGTCCCAATTCTAAATACATAAAAAGATCATCGGAGTTTATCGGTAAAAATGCGGAAATAGCAATAGTCAGCAAAGCCAAAATAAATGTCGAGGCTATAGCAAGATGAATAATTTTTTGAGAGACCCATACTTTTGACAGCATTGTCTTAAATTGTATTGCGAGCCTTGTCATCGGCACAAGTCTGGATGGATCTCAGGCTAGACTTTAAACGCGCTCTAGCCTGTCGAAATTTTTATGAACTCTGAGGGATAAATCCCCTTTCGGGATGATTCTGGAAAGTTAACGATCCTTGC
>DATBTE010000163.1:0-14083 GCA_036559425.1 Pseudobdellovibrionaceae bacterium
TCATTGAAACTTTCGTCTCATTCTACCAATCAAGAATTCCTGGGTCGCCATATTGGACCTCGTGAAGAAGACATTCAAACAATGCTAAAGGAGTTGGGTTTCTCTTCTCTTGAAGAAATGGTCGCCCAAGTTATTCCGCAAAAAATTCGCACCACTAAAAAATATCCTGTGGTAGGGGATGGAGTTTCTGAATACGAACTGCTGGGGAATCTGAAAAAAACTCTCTCTAAAAATAAAGTTTATCGCTCTCTGATAGGTATGGGTTTCTACGACACCATCACGCCTTCCGTGATTCAAAGAAATATTCTAGAGAATCCTGTATGGTATACGGCCTATACTCCTTACCAAGCGGAGATTGCGCAAGGTCGTTTGGAAGCTCTGCTGAACTTCCAAACCATGGTGATAGATCTTACGGGTATGGAGATCTCTAATAGCTCTTTGCTGGACGAAGGCACGGCCGCTGCCGAAGCTATGGCGATGGCTCACGCTTCTCACAAGCAAAGTGATGTCACCCACTTCTTGGTCTCTCCGAAAATGCATCCCCATGTGATTGAAGTTTTGAAAACACGGTCTGAGCCTCTGGGGCTTACTATGCTGATTCAAAATCCAAAAATTTATGATTTCAAAACCCCGGTCTTTGCGGCCTTCGTTCAATACCCGGACACTGAGGGCATGATTGAAGACTACAAAGAGATGACGCAAAAATTCCATGACCATCAGGCCCTGGTGGTGGCGGCTGTGGATCTGCTGTCCTTGACTCTTTTGACACCTCCAGGAGAATGGGGCGCTGACATCGTGGTCGGGAATTCTCAACGTCTGGGTGTTCCGCTCGGATTCGGCGGACCTCACGCGGCTTTCTTGGCCACCAAAGATGCCTATAAGCGTATCATGCCAGGCCGTATTGTGGGAGTCTCTGTGGACAGCCATGGCAAACCAGCTCTGCGCTTGGCTTTGCAAACTCGTGAACAACATATCCGCCGCGAAAAAGCGACTTCCAATATCTGTACAGCTCAAGTTTTGCTGGCCAATATGGCGAGCATGTATGCGGTTTACCATGGACCTGAAGGTCTTAAAAAAATCGCTCAACGAATCCATCGCCTGACCGCGGTGACGGCTGAAGGCTTGAAGAAATTAGGCTTTGCTATTCCGACCACCCCATTCTTCGATACGCTCACTGTGACTACTTTAAAAGCCGCGGAAATAGTCAAAGCAGCGGAAGCCCTGCAAATGAACTTGCGAGTGATTGATCAAAAAACTCTCGGTTTGTCTTTAGATGAAACTTGCAACTTACAAACAGTAAATGACATTTTCCAAGCTTTCAATTTAGGTCTAAAAGCCCCATTTACGGCTACTGAGATCGATAAGGATTTGAATTACTCTTGGCCGACAGCATTTATCAGAACCAGCAAATATCTCACTCACCCTGTGTTTAATACCCATCGTTCTGAGGCTGAGATCACTCGCTACATTCATATGTTACAAAATAAAGACATCACTTTGACCCACTCGATGATTCCGCTTGGATCATGCACCATGAAATTGAATGCAACCACAGAGTTGCTTCCCGTCTCCTGGCCTGAGGTCAACAAAATGCATCCTTTTGCTCCGACTTCACAAATTCAAGGCTATGTTGAAATGATTCATGACCTTGAAAATAAACTTTGCGATATCACGGGTTTTGCAGGCATTAGTTTGCAACCGAACTCAGGCGCCCAAGGCGAGTACGCAGGGCTTCTGGTGATTCGTAAGTATTTCATCGATAAGGGCGAAGCTCACAGAAATATCTGTTTGATCCCTAGCTCGGCTCATGGAACCAATCCCGCTTCTGCGAGCATGGCGGGCATGAAGGTCGTCGTCGTAAACTGCGACAAGCAAGGAAACGTCGAAGTTAATGACCTCAAAACCAAAGCCCGAGAACATAAAGACAATCTGGCGGCTTTGATGATCACTTACCCCTCCACTCATGGAGTGTTTGAGGAAAGTATCAAGGAGATCTGCCAAATCATTCATGATAATGGCGGTCAAGTTTATATGGACGGCGCGAATATGAATGCCCTCGTAGGCCTTTGCCGTCCTGCGGAGTTTGGGGCGGACGTTTCGCATATGAATTTACATAAAACATTCGCCATCCCTCATGGAGGTGGCGGTCCCGGCATTGGCCCTATCGGTGTCGGCGAACATTTGAAGAAATATTTACCTACTCATAGCTTGCAACCTGAAGCGGGTCCTAAGACAGGAATCAGCGCCACGACTTCGGCTCCGTGGGGAAGCGCTAGCATTCTTCCGATCTCTTGGAGTTACATCACAATGATGGGAGCCGAAGGTTTAAAGAAAGCCACGCTGGTCGCAATTCTGAATGCGAACTACATCGCGAAGAAACTCGCTCCTCATTACCCTATTGTGTACAAGGGCAAAGAAGGCATGGTCGCTCATGAATGTATTCTGGATCTTCGCGATATCAAAAAAGTCAGCGGCATTGACGTCAGCGACGTCGCAAAACGTTTGATGGACTATGGCTTCCATGCCCCTACCATGTCATGGCCGGTGGTGGGAACGCTGATGGTGGAACCGACAGAGAGTGAGCCAAAAGCTGAACTCGATCGTTTCATCGAGGCTATGGTGGCGATTCGCAAGGAGATCACCGCCGTGGAGAGCGGCAAAATGGACCTTAAAGACAATCCGTTGGTCAATTCACCCCACACTGTTGACAGCTTGCTAAAGGCTGAGTGGAACCATGCCTATTCTCGAGAACACGCGGCTTATCCAGTTTCATGGTTGCGCCAGAATAAACTCTGGCCTGCTGTTGGACGCATTGACAATGTGTACGGCGATAGAAACTTGATCTGCGCTTGCCCAAGTATTGAGACTTATAAGTAAATGAGCAGATCCACTGCAAGGATAAAAATAGTAATGGTAATGGTAATGGCATTGGCTTCGGCCTTTGCCATTTTTATTCCTCAGAGTCTTTTTGCAAGCGTTCCCTCGCATTTTCTTTGGAGCGACTCCAAAGGCCTGATGACGGTCGAGGCCACTTGTCAACTGAGACACGAAGAACAGAATCCGTTTTTCATTTCGCAAAAACCTAACTCTCAACTCAATGACTACTCAAAATTGAAGGGCTTAGGCTTCTTCGGAGGATGGGTTTCGGGAAAGCTCTTGGATCGCTCGCTGATTACAGCCAAAGAAGCCCCCAACGCGGCGGATGACTCTCAAATCCGCGTACTGAGCGTCGCTAAGAATGCCACTCGTCCGGACGTTCTCCATATTTCTGAAGCGGGCGATGAAGGTTATCTTGCCAAAGAATCTCTTCAAGATATCGGCAACTTCGTTATTGAAATTAAAGACGCTCCGGCATTTTTAAATTTAAAATCACCCTTCAGAATTCAAAAAAGCTTTTGGCAAGCCGCTACTGAGGACGAAAAATTCCTTGCCTTCACTTGCGGAGATATCGCAGCACCTGTGCGGTATTTCCTTTTCGAAGTCTATGATCTGGCCCATTTGGACCCCGTCGCCCAAGTGGGAGTGAATCTGGCTGAGACCAAAATCTGGGATTCAATCAATGTCTACACTCCAGAGGAAGCCAATCAGGTGGTCAAAGAGGAAGCGGAACACACTCCCCCCGCCCCTCAGCCGCCGACAGAAGTTCCCCTTCCCTCCCCACAGCCTCCCTCTGAGGGCCAAGAAGACACCCCCATTTTGGAAGGGGAGCTAGAATATGTCATCTGTACCGAAGATAAAACCACAGGCATTTTCGCTCAGGATTTAAAAACTAAAATTTTCTCCGCCAATCAATTCGAAACAGTTATTCCTAGTCAATCCTGGGATGAAAAACGAAAGACCACACACGTGGAAGTCCAATTTCCGGCTCGCGAAGAAATGCCCCGCTCCGGTTGGATTCCTCGAGATCTCGTGCAACTGAGAGCTGAGTGCATTCCGCTTAAAAAAACCGCCCCGAGTGATGAAGATGCTCCCGTGGATGATTCACTCACCACTCTCGATCCCCGTGTTTCGAGAAAAGATTGCTGTAAATTTCCAACGACTCAAAGATCTTCCCAGCCTTATACCAGTGGAATTCTTCAATTCAGGGCGAAACGCAATAAAGGCAAACGTCGACACGCTGGCTGTGACCTTTATCGCTCTAAGGGGGAGGCCGCAGTGGCCGTAGCCTCAGGCACCGTCCTCCGCGGATTGTATTACTTCTATCAAGGGGTGTTTGCCATCGAGGTGAAACATCCAAAATTTATTGCTCGTTATGGCGAAGTCCTTGGCAAATATGGCCCGGGAGTGGCTAAAGGCAAAAATGTCGTGGCCGGTCAAGAGTTGGGCTATATTGGCAAAGTGAACTCAGGTTGTTGCGCTCCCATGCTTCATTTTGAAATGTATAAAGGAAGCGCTCACGGCCCTTTAACCCGCCACCGTGTGCCTCCTTACGACCGACGCTCTGACGTCATGAATCCAACAGATTTTTTAAAACAATGGGAAAAAGTCCAATTCGGACAGTCTTACTAAATGAATAAGAGGTTCCTTTTAATCATCTTTGGCTCACTCTTGCTGATGAGTGGAATTTTCTTCACTGCCTTCTCTTCGCGAAAGCCTTTGACCCCGGAAACTCAAGTCTCAGTGAAGTCTCCCGTCTTTCACGAGGAGTCTCCCTCAACCCCTCCTAGTAAAGACCTGTCTCCTGCCAAAGCCAATGCCGCCTCATTTTCCCTGAAGGAAATGAGCAAGATTCTTTTTCAACACACGGTGACCGGAGGTAAACTCGAAGATTTGGTCAAGGATCTTAAAAAGACCCGGCAAGAGCCCTTTCTAGTTCGCGATAAAAATGACGAGACCGGCGAAATGATCATTGTGCGCACGAAGAGTCCGCTGCCGGGCACCCGTTATTTCCATGCCCAGTATTTTACCGATGAAACCATGCAAGCCTTTGCGCAGCACATGTCTTTTGAACTTCATGCCAGTCCGCAGGCGATGAACCAGGCGATTCAAACCGTCAAAGAAGCTTTCCCGAATCTGGATGCTCCTAGCGAAGAAAGCCGTGACTTCATCCAATGGGATCTCGAGGATGGTTATGTTATTTGGATCAAACGTTTGGGAGCTGAAGATATCCAGGAAAATCCTTTTAATTTTTATTCCGCTGAAGACATCGGCAGCATTCGCATCGCCGTGGAACTCGCTCCTGAAGGCGATTGATACGCGACTCAAGTTCAGGTATTCTTTCCCTATGAATTCAAGAAAAAAAGCCGTTTTTATACGTCTCGACAAAATTGGCGACTTGATCTGCACGCTGCCCATGGATCAAGCTCCTGAGTTAAAGGATTGGGAAATCACTTGGGTGATTGCCAAAGGCCTTTCATTTATACCTGAGCACGCAGAACCAAAACGCCGTTATATTGAGCTAGATAAAAACAATCCCCCAGAAGCTCGGCAAAAATTCGCAGAACTCCTCAAAGAATTCAAACCCCAGGTGGCGATTAGCATCCAAGCTCCTTGGTGGATCGGTTTTCTTTTATGGAAAAATAAAGTTGCAAAACGCATTGGTGTTTTATCGAAGTGGGATAGTTTTTTGTTTTTGAATGCCAGCCTTCGCCAAAAACGCAGCCAAGCGGTAAAACATGAGGCGGAGTATAACTTTGATTTAGTGAGACAAATCTTCCCGAGTCAAAATCTTTCCGCAAAGGCTCCGGTTTTAAAACTCAAAGCCAAACCTCAACCCCGTTGTTTAGAGCAGTACTTTCTCGAGCCGAAGAAATACACGGTGGTACATCCGGGCATGGCGGGCTCAGCCCTGAATTGGCCTATTCTTCATTACATTCGTCTCATTGAAAACCTCACGGCCCGATTCAAGGTGGTTTTAACCGGAACACCTGCGGATGAGCCCTGGCTAAAAGAAATCAAAGAGCATTTTAAAAATAACTCTCAAGTGATTTGTTTACAAAACAGACTCGACACCTCTCAGTTACTTTACATTTTGGAGCAGGCGGCAGCGGTCTTTGCTCCGAGCACCGGGGTGATCCATATGGCGGCAAGCCTAGGCACTCCAGTCTTTGGTTTTTACTCTCCCATTTTGGTGCAATCTGAAACACGCTGGGGAGCACGAGGCCCTGGTCCCATTCACCTCTTCACCCCTCCCAAGGAAAACCCTTCAATGAGTAGCATTACCCCCGAACAAGTTCTTGGAGCACTTCAGTAATGCAAAGAATTTTTACTTTTCCCCCACAACTAGCGCACAAAATTGAAAAGATTCTTCGCGTTCAGTTTCAGATCGGTCTGCAAGACTCCAAAAAAATCGCCGAGGCAGTTAAAAAATTGTCGGACTATTTTATTCAGAATCCCCTCGGCAGCACTCCTTGGAATGAGTCCTGGGCACAAATCGCTTACCTCTGTTATTTTCTTCCACTCAATCACGCCCGGGCTCAAGCGGTCGTGAAAGAGGCTGAATTTCAGAAATTTTTTGAAGGACTGACAGAAGTTATTGATTTTGGCTCAGGTCCCGGCACCGCAAGTCTTGCGCTGACGACCTATTTTAACAAGTTCACGATGATTGAAAAGGCCAAAGAAATTTGTTCACGCTTGGAGTTTTTGCCAGCTCAACAAACCTCTTGGGCTGCGGTGGCCCCCACTTTTCAAGAGCCTCAGAAAACCCTGGCAGTTTTTTCTTATTCACTGACCGAGCTTAGAAGTCTTCCGACATGGACCAAGCAAATAGAAGCTTTGATGATTATCGAACCCGCGACCCAAGAAGATGGCCGTAAGCTCCTAGAGCTTCGCCAGGAGCTGGTTGGGGCTGGATACAGTATTTGGGCCCCTTGCACACATCAAGGTCCATGTCCCCTGCTGACTCAATCAAAAAATGATTGGTGCCACGACCGCATTCACTTTGACATGCCCAAGTGGCTGGAAGAGGTTGAATCCTATTTGCCAATGAAAAATAGAACACTGACTATGAGCTACTTACTGGCTCGCCGAAGGAACGCTCCCCCCAGAAACGCCAACCTAGGCCGTAGCGTTGGAGATTATCTCAAAGAAAAAGGCAAGGACCGCCAAATGTTTTGCCGAAGTTCAGAACGTGAATTCCTGACCTGGATGCATAAAACGGGATTGCACCAAGAAACCTCTCGCGGAGTACTGGTGGAAATCCCCGAAGATACCCCAAAAGTTTCCAATGAATTGAGGCTAAAAAGTTCGGTCCGGACTTTTTAGGTTTAGTGAATTCATTATTTAGCAGTCATTTAGAGATAGGAAACAAAGAAATCAAGATTTGATAAACCCTGTCCTTTTCATCTGGCTCAGATAAAAACTGACTGAGCTCACGGCGAAATCTTGCAATACGTTCCACGGCCTCTTCATAACGCTTTTCAGAGATAGCCACAGTGATGGCTCCATGGGTGCCCTCATAGTGAGGTAAAGCGGCAAGTGCTTGCTCATAAATTTGCTTTTTTAGAAGTTGTACGCGCGGAAATTTTTTAGCCGACACGGTATGATGAGCTATTTCACTCTTCCAAACGCCGTCTTCTCCTTGGGAAAGAACTCCTGCACTGATCAAATCCTCGAGAGCTTGCTGGGATTGTTCCGCGGTGATTTGCAGTCGCTCCCCAATCCAAGCGCCATTGGCTTCAAAGCCGCTCACACTGACTAACTCTAAGAGAGCCGCATGATACCATTCCATCATTTGAATAAATCTTTGATTCTCAATCTCTTGAAAGACCGGAACCTCAAGTTCACTTAATGAATAACGACGGCGACGACTGGTAGCCCTTTGGCTGAAGGCTTTGGCTTGATCTTGCGACAAAGCCAGATGCGGAGCTAAACTCATAATGGTTCGCACGGTCATCGACCTTTTGCCATTAAGAAGTTTCGATAAAAAAGACGAGTCCACACTCAAATCTCTTGCGAAAGCACGCAGTGAGTAATTGGGATTTGCGGAATTTCTGCGAGCGAGCTCTTGTTCTAGGAAGGTCCTAAAATCATTAGCACAAATAGGATTCACCTGGTTCATATACCACACTAATCAACTTGAAATTTCCCGCAGAGACATAATGCGTAAAATAACGTGAGCACGAATGCAAGAGAAAACAAGGTCTTTACTCAAACGCTTGCGTCCACAGTACCTCTGAGAAACGTCCACATATAATCATGGGAGGGTTGACAAGATCTAAGAGCCCGGCGACATTGCCAAATATCGAAATTTGGAGGCTCTTATGGATACACCCCTTCTTCAAAAAACCCCTCTGGCAGAAGAACACGTAAAGCTCGGCGCCCGCATGGTGGATTTCGCTGGCTGGTGGATGCCAGTTCAGTACAAAGGCTTGCGCGAAGAGCATGATAACGTTCGCACCAATGTCGGACTTTTTGACGTCTCTCACATGGGAGAAGTGCGTTTTAAAGGCCCTAAGGCCCTCGAAACCCTGCAATGGCTTACCACTAATGATGTGGCAAAATTGAACGAAAATGAGGCGCACTACAGCCTTCTTCCCAACGCACAGGGAGGCTTGGTTGATGACATCATCGTTTATTGCCTGACTAAAAACGAAGACTACCTAGTTTGCGTCAATGCCTCAAACGCCGACAAAGACTTTGCCTGGATGACAAAGAACAACAAAGGCGCTGACATCACCAATGAGTCTTCTTACTGGGCCCAAATCGCCATTCAAGGACCAAAAGCCCTCGCTCTTTGCGACAAAATATTCGGCTTTAAAGCCAGCGATATGAAATCCTTCACGCTGCGACGCTTTGATTACAAGGGCCATAAAGCGATCTTAGCCACCACTGGTTATACTGGCGAAAAAGGCGGTGAAGTCTTTATCGAAACCAAGGGAGCCGTTACACTTTGGCAGGATCTACTCGCTCAAGGACAAGAATTTGCAGTACAACCCATTGGCTTGGGTGCCCGTGATACTCTCCGCACGGAATACAAAATGTCGCTTTACGGTCACGAAATCGATGACACAACGAATCCATACGAGGCGAGCCTCGGTTGGGCTGTGAAACCCGCAGCGAAGGACTTTATGGGCAAAGCCCCCATGCTTAAAATCAAAGAAGAAGGTTTAAAAAAGCAGCTGATTGGTTTCAAAATGCTCGAGAAAGGGATCCCTCGCCAAGGCTATTCCCTATTTTCTTTTGACAACAAAGAAATCGGCAAGGTAACTAGTGGGACTCACTCGCCAACCCTGGACGAACCCATCGGGATCGCATATATTTCTTCGGAATATGCGGCTCAAGGAACTGAATTTTCAGTTGATATCCGCGGACGTAAAGTGAAAGCGAAAGTTTGCAAAACACCTTTCGTGACAAAATAGGAGAAGCTCATGGTCTTTCACATCCCTGAAGAACTTTACTACACCAAAGAACACGAGTGGGCTCAAATTGACGAGAACATCGTCACTGTTGGGATCACCGAGTTTGCCCAAGAACAATTGGGAGAGATTGTTTACGTTGAACTTCCAGAAGAAGGTCAAAAGGTAACTCAAGGTCAAACTTTCGGCGTTGTCGAATCTGTAAAAGCGGCGAGTGATCTTTACTCGCCAGTTTCTGGAACAGTAATTGAAATTAATGCTGGACTGAATGACGATCCTTCAGTATTAAATGACGACCCAATGAACGACGGGTGGTTAATCCGTATCGAAATGGATACCGAAAAGGAACTTGCAAACCTAATGCGTGCTCCTGATTACAAAAAGCTCGTTCAAGCATAAGACCGCAAGCCCCGCTGGTGAAATTGGCAGACACGCTAGACTTAGGATCTAGTGCGCAAGCGTGGGGGTTCAAGTCCCTCGCGGGGCACCATTATTCGGGTACGCCGTACCTTTTTCGGATGCAGTGCAAAAAAATAAGACTGTCATCTTTCTTACAACTTCGCAGCTCAAGATCTCAGCGTTTGATTTGCTTCCTCTCCGTTTGCAGGCTCAAATATAATCATGAACTCAGCAGAAGCTATTTTTAATTTTTTAGAAAACGGACAAATTTCCCCTGAGGAAAACTTCTACTATTGCCAAACACGGGACCGCGCTTCGTCTCGCCTGCCCAAATGGATGAGCTATTTTCAAAACCTTGGTCTTTCCGAGCATCGTTCAGCAATCCTCACTGCGATCATTGGCGAATTAACCAATAATTCTTTTGATCATAATCTCGGCAAATGGAAAGAACCTGCAGGCTGTGCAGTTGCTTTTGAAAAGCAAGACGACCTATTAAATATATATATCGCAGATAGAGGACAGGGAATTATTTCTTCTCTGGGAAGTTCCCTCACGGCAACTCTTCCCCCCGATATCATATTAAAGAAAGCCTTCGAAGAACGAATTTCCGGCAGAGCTCCTGAACGACGTGGAAACGGATTAAAGTTTGTTTTGAAGCATCTTCAGGAATCAAATAACTCTCTCTACTGCGTGTCCCAAGGATATATTTACTCCATTGGCCCAAAACCAAAATCCATATCAGAAGAACATATACAAAGAATATTCAGCACTCTTGTCGTTATTCAATGGAGTATAAAGTGAAATTAAACATTAAAACATTCGGAGATTTTTTAACTTCAAGACCAGCGGGGAGGGAAGCCGCTCTCACTTCCCTTGCTTACAACTCTGGACTTAAAGGTGCAAAAAACGTAAGCCTTGATTTTTCTGGAGTCATCGTTATGACGCCATCGTGGCTCAGTGAATTTGTACAAACTCTAAAAGAAAAAGGAATAGAAAAAATCGAATTCCTTCCTAGCGAAAATCCCACGGTTATTTCATCGATTGAATTTATTGAACCTGAAATTGAGTAACTCAAGAGCCTAAAAAATTTGCCGTGCTGATCTCAGGTAAATGGAAAGTTTATACCTAGTCTTGAGGGCAAGGCTTCTTATCGGCTGAGTAAGCATCGTAGCAACCACCTTTTTCATTCAAAATATACATGAACTGCAAGACTCGGCCATTCCCATGATACGTCCCTAACCCTTTGAAGAGGTAGACAGCCTTCTCTTGTTCTCGTGGCTCCTCAAGGCTTCCCAAACCATAAATATGGATGAGCTGTCCTCGACCTAAAATATTACTGATTTTTGCAATTCGCTTCTCACAACTTTCCTTATCCAATTTATTAGTCTGGATAACGTCTATGACCGTATTCTCATTATCTAAGACATGAATTGAAAAACCAAAAAAAGCTCCTTCATCAGACCCCACATCAGAACACTCTAAAGCGATCCGGTCCGAGGTTGTGATTATCTCCTTTTTGTTTTCACTGTTGGTTACAATCTTATAAGAGGAAGTTGCACACCCCAAAATCCATAGGGACAAAAATAGGATCAGATTATTTACTTTTAAGGTTTTCATAAGACTCTTTATATTTTTTCAGTGCTTTCTTTTTTCACTCTGTTTTACTTTTTAGAATTCCCTTATATTCCAAAATAGTTTCTTCGTCAGTAGGACTACGGTCAAGTTTACTGGCAGCTCTTTGCCTTTTCCACGCAAGCCACCGAATAGCCCCACTTATCGTGGCTATTCTTCATGAAACTATCGGCAAGTCACTTCAGCAGTGACTTTAGAGTCAATATTATCTTGAATATCTACAAGAATCTGAGGGCTGTAGACTTCAACTCCCCCAGCAGGAGTTTCTTGACAAGCAAGACGGAGGGATTTCGAACCAATGCCAAATAGACCAGATTTGACTGTCACTGCAACATCTGCGAAAAGCTTGTTACTTCCGCTGTAGCTAGTACCAACCTCAGCAGACTCGTCTATCGTAATTGAAAATTGTGGCTTTACTCCAATGGATTTTAATTTCTTTGCATCAGCATCCGTCTTTGCCGCACAAGAAAAATCTGGTCCGACACGGCCATTATCTGTCACTAAAGATGCACATTTTCGAACAAAATTCGCCTTGCTTAATTTTGCGAAAGCCGCAGTGGAACTGAGGACAACCACTGACACCATAACGATTATTTTTTTCATGTTCATAATTTTCTCCTATTAAGGTAAATAAAGATAAATTTGAAAGACAGTATCATAGGTCAAATAAATGACTTAACTTTAAATATTTAGACAGGTAAAGTTTTCAAATCCCATAAAAGGAATTTGTATGAAAGATAAATCACAGGAATTGCAACGCACCCTTGGCCTCCTACCTTCCGCCTCCCTCGTCGTGGGCACAATTATTGGAACCGGAGTCTTTTTGAAAGCGGCGATAATGTCCCAGCTTGTTGGTTCTTCCTTTTGGGTTCTGGTTGCCTGGGCCGTGGCCGGAGTTCTTTCTCTTGCCGGAGCTCTGACTTATGCTGAAATTGGAATTCTTTTTCCACGCGCGGGTGGTGAATATGTTTATCTCCGTGAAGCCTACGGCAATTTGACGGCTTTCTTATATGGCTGGCAGCGCTTCTTGATTAGTAATACTGGGACGATTGCCGCCTATGCGGTCGGAGCCGCCACTTTTGCCGCTCCCCTTTTTGATCTGAGCTGGTGCGGAGGAGTTAAAGGATTTTCCATTCTTTTAATCGCGATTTTTTCTGGATTAAATTGTTTGAATGTCACTTTCGGCGGACGTCTTCAAAGCGTCATGACAATTATAAAAGTGATGATGATTTTCTTTATTGTCATTGGAATTTTGTTCCTTTCTCCGACCTCTTCATTTTCTTATATTTCCGCAGGGGGAGGCGCCTTCCCCGGTTTCAGCGCTTTTGGCTCCGCGATTCTGGCGGCACTCTGGGCCTATGATGGCTGGAACAATCTCCCCATGGTGGCCGGGGAAATTAAAAATCCTTCGCGCAATATTCCTCTTTCTTTGGGTTTAGGTGTTTTCTTTATCGTGGCGATTTATGTCCTGATTCATTTTTGCTATTTTATGGCGATGCCTTTTTCAGAAGTGATCTCTGCCAATTCAAATATCCATCCTGACGCCCTTCCCGTCGCCGCAAAAGCCGCCCAGAGCTTTTTAGGCTCCACAGGTGTGTGGTTTCTAGGAATTGCGATGATTTTCTCAGCCGTTGGAGCCATGAATGGCTCTATTTTAACCAGTGCACGGATACCCTATGCGATGGCCATTGATGGGCTTTTTCATAGATCATTGGCCACTCTCCATAAAAAGTCGAAGTCCCCTTATGTCTCCGTGCTGACTCAGGGCATGATCGCCGCGGTTTTGGCGCTTTCTGGAACCTTTGACCAATTAACGGACTATGTCGTTTTTGCTTCTTGGATTTTTTATGCCCTCGTGGCCTCTTCGGTTTTCGTTTTTCGTCGCAAGCATCCTGAGATGGCTCGTCCTTACAAGACGTTGGGTTATCCTTATCTTCCAGTGCTGTTTTTGATTTCAGCCCTCCTTCTCCTGATTAATACAGTTTGGACAATGCCTAAAGAATCATCAATTGGTTTAGCATTGATTCTTCTGGGAGTGCCTTTCTATTACTTTATGGAAAGAGCTCCGGTATCGAGCAGTCCAGTTGTCAGCAATGAGTTACCGAAACCCTAATCTCCATGACCTAGCCCGATATAGATTCTAAGTTTCCAGAGGCTCCACCGACTTTTTATTGCCAGTGGGCGGTGGCCTTTGTAAAACTGTGGCTGAAAATATTTATAGGATAACGGGAGCTGGGATGATGAAATTGACCAACGAACAAATTGTCGCTGAAGTAATGAAGTCTCCAAATCCTAAAGTCAAAGTGGCCATCACCGACATCGACGGTGTTTTGCGCGGAAAATATTTACACAAAGATAAATTCCTTTCAGCGGTCAACGGCGGCTTTGGTTTTTGCAATGTGGTTTTTGGTTGGGATATAAGCGATCTCGCTTATGAAGGAATGGATTTTACGGGATGGCATACGGGATACCCTGACGCCATCGCCAGCTTAGATCTTCACACTTTTCGTAAAGTTCCCTGGGATCATGATGTGCCCTTTTTCCTAGGAGATTTTGATTTAGATGTCTGTCCTCGCAATCTCTTAAAGAAAGTAAAAAAAGACTCTATCGATTCTGGCTATAAACCTTTCTTTGGCCAAGAGTTTGAATGGTTTAACTTTCGTGAAAGCTGTGAATCCTTTCAAGCCAAGAATTATCACGACCCCCAACCGCTGACTCCGGGAATGTTTGGTTATTCGCTCATTCGTCTTTCTAAA
>DATBTE010000164.1:0-2198 GCA_036559425.1 Pseudobdellovibrionaceae bacterium
AGACTATCTCCACATTCGCAAAAAAATCCACTCACGTGTGGAAATAATGGGACCGGTCTCTGAATTGATCGCTACTCTCTTAATTTTGGGAGTTTTGCTATATATCAGCACTGAAATCGGCAGCGGCCGCGCCAGCATGGGGTCTTTTATTACTTATGTATCTTCCTTGATTGGCTTGAATATGCCCCTTAAAAAGTTTCAGGAAAGCTATGTGCGTATTCAAGAGGTTATCGTTTCTGCGCAAAGGGTTTACTCGATTGTCGACAACCCAAATATCGTTTCCGAAAGTGGCAAAAATTTGCCATTTCCGAAGGCTTGGACACTCATTGAGTATAAGGATGTCTCCTTTGCTTACGGCAAAGAATTGATTCTTAAAAATATAAATCTCACTATTCGCCGTGGTGAACGCTTGGCTTTGGTTGGTGAAAGTGGCAGTGGTAAATCGACCATCGTCAATTTATTAGAACGCTTCTTCGACGCGAGCTCTGGAGAAATTCTTATTGATGGTATCAATATTCTCGATATCAACTTACAAGATCTTCGTAAAAATATTGCCTTGGTAAACCAAGACGTGTTCCTATTTAGCGACTCTATCGAAAAGAATATCCAAGCAGGCGACTTCGAACGTCAGCTCAGTGATGTTCCCGCTATGGCGAAACACGCCAATGCCCATGATTTTATTATGCGTATGCCCGAGGGTTATCAGAGCTTGGTGGGTGATCGTGGGAACCTCTTATCCGGTGGCGAAAAACAGAGAATCAGCATTGCCAGAGCCTTATTTAAAAATGCACCCATTCTTATTCTCGATGAGGCCACCAGCGCTTTAGACACTTCCAGTGAAATCGAAGTTCAAAAAGGTCTAGACTATCTTATGGAAGGCCGAACGGCATTGATCATTGCTCACAGACTTTCCACTATCCAAACCGCCGATAAAATCTTGGTTCTCAAATCGGGACAAATTGTGGAAATAGGAACTCATCAACAACTTCTCGATTCTAAAGGTGAATATCACCGTTTCTATTCTCTTCAACATCGTATCTAGCGCTCTGAACTTTCTCTCTGAACTTTAGTCTTGTTGGAGCATTTTCAATGCTTGCGTCTAATTTTTGTCCGCTGCCCTTAAGTTTGTCCAATCTTTTGACGATATGAAAGTTGAAAGATTAGACAGTTTAAGAAGGAGCGTTCATGATGATCAATTGGGAAGAATTTGAACATATACATGTGATTAAAAAACTCAAACAAATTTTGGGAGCTTGGTGGAATATCGACGTCATCTTTACTGATGAACGTGGCCAACTCAAAGGCTTCGATCAAGAGAAAACCCAATTCAATAATCCCGTCATTGCACAATTGATGCAAAAGGAAGCCGCTAAGGCGAATATTTCTGAGATGGTTGTCAAGACAATCGACGACCTTAGAACTTCACAGAATCGTTTCTCATTAAGAAAATGGGACATGGTGGGATTCGATGTGGGTATCTTCCCTATCCTTATCGAAAACGATTTCGTTGGAACTGTGATAGCCACTGGTTTCTTCCGTGATCAAAATAATATGCCACGCCTAGAAGAAATTCGTGAACGCATGGCAGCCTTTGGCATGAGCGCGGATACTATTGATAAATGTCTAGGCAAATTAAAATATCTGGAAGACCAAGATAGAAATCATTTTTGCGAAGTGTGCGAATTGGTTGCGCAAGAGGTAGTGACCCTCCATCTTGAGATCACCTCCCGTGAAAACAGAATCAGAGAACTCAATAAAGAACTGGGCAATCGTTTTAAATACGACAATATGATCGGTAAATCTAAACCGATGCAGTCTCTTTATTCCCTCCTCGACAAAATTAAAGGTGCCGATTCAACGGTGTTAATTCAAGGGGAAAATGGTACTGGTAAAGAGCTCATTGCAAAATCAATCCATTATAATTCTCATCGAAAAGATAAATCTTTTGTGATCCAAAACTGTTCTGCGTTCAATGACAACCTGTTGGAATCAGAACTCTTCGGTCATATAAGAGGCTCATTTACAGGTGCACTCAAAGACAAAAAAGGGCTTTTTGAAATGGCTGATAAAGGCACCTTTTTCCTTGATGAAATTGGCGACACCTCTCCAACTATGCAGGTAAAACTTCTACGCGTTCTACAAGAGGGCACTTTCACTCCCGTAGGTGCCACTGAACAAAGAAAAGTCGACGTCCGCAT
>DATBTE010000165.1:0-2891 GCA_036559425.1 Pseudobdellovibrionaceae bacterium
CCATGCTGGGGAGTAACCATGCGGCAGCGGTCGTGTGGAGGAGATAAACAGGATAAGAAAGTTCGCCCAAATGACTGTCTAACTTTCCAGTTTTTATATTGCTAAGGGAAAGAGTGACCCAAGCCGACAAGGCCACGGAGATATAAAGCCCATAGGTCCATGGATAGTAAGGGCGACTCAGCCATATGAGGCATTGTGCCAGCCAAACAAACGTGCTGAGTTTTGGCGCCGCAAACTTTAAAAGAAAGAGTCTATAGTGGCAAATTAAAGAGCCGGCAGCAAAAGGGAAAAGACAGGGAAGAAAGGTCGCATATCTGACTGCAAAAGTGTCACCGATGAAGTCAAATTGGGCATGGATGATAAACGAGATAATCAAAACCAGCCAGGAAGCCGAACGACTCGCTGCTAGAAAAGGCATTAGAATATAGGCCCCGACTTCAATTCCTAATGCACTCGCAACGGGAACGGGAAGTCTGGCATTTGGAAAAACAGGGAGAAGTGTTACGACAAATAACCACTCATTGAAATTATTAGGAAGCTGAAATTGAGGGTTTAGAGTTGTTAAACTCACTTGATCTTTAAGAACTAGAATCGTTATCACGCCGAGAATTGTAACAATCCAATACCCTGGAAAAATGCGGAGGAATCGATTGAAGGCGAATTCCTGGAGTCCTTTTACCGTAAAGCTGTACTTCGTAGTTAGAACATAAGTCATGAGGTAGCCACTCAATACATAAAAACCCCAAACCGCATAAGCCGCTGGTCCATGGATCATATTTGCGTAAAGATGCGAAATAGCGACTAGAAATGCCAAGAAAAAACGCCAAGTTCCAAAGCCATATTTAAGCAAAACAACTCCTATTCAATGAAGATCAAAGGAAAAGTCGAGGATAGCTAAGTTAATTTTTTATCTTTTCGTGTGGTTTTCTGTCAAAGAAGAAATAATGGTTGGAGTAGCAATGATGACGCAGTAATGTTGGCTCTTGGGAGATCTAAAATATTAAAAAGTAAATTTTAAAGAGAATCATTGAAAATCTACTTTGAAGCGTTTTAAATATTTTTATTATTTATAAATTAAGGATTTTTATGAAAAGAGCGTTGATTACAGGTATTACGGGGCAAGATGGCTCCTATTTAGCGGAACTTCTTTTGTCAAAGGGCTACAAAGTTTACGGACTCACGCGGCGTTCGAGCACCAATATTACTGGGCGAATTGACCATATCCTCTCTCAAGTGGAGCTTTTACCAGGGGATTTGTTAGATCAGAGTTCCTTGCAGGCGGCGGTCGAGGAAGCAAAGCCTGATGAAGTTTACAATCTTGCGGCTCAAAGCTTTGTTCAGACATCCTGGAACCAACCGGTTCTTACCTCGGAATTTACGGCCACAGGCGTGACAAGAGTTCTTGAGGCCATTCGGCACGTCAATCCGAAAGTGCGTTTCTATCAAGCCTCTTCCAGTGAAATGTTTGGCAAGGTTCAAGCTGTTCCCCAAGTGGAGACCACGGAGTTTTATCCGAGATCTCCTTATGGAGTTGCTAAGCTTTACGGGCACTGGATTACAATTAATTATAGAGAATCTTACAATATGCACGCAACCAGCGGTATTCTGTTTAATCATGAGTCTCCTCGAAGAGGAATCGAGTTTGTAACCCGTAAAATTAGTTATACGGTTGCGATGATTCGGCATGGTCTGCAAAAGGAACTGCGATTGGGGAACTTGGAGGCAAAGCGTGATTGGGGTTTCGCTGGAGATTATGTAGAAGCGATGTGGTTAATGCTTCAGCAGGACAGGCCGGCAGACTATGTAGTTTCAACGAACGAAGCTCATACCGTCAAAGAATTTGTGGAATTGGCTTTTGAGAGAGCGGATCTTGATTGGAAGCGGTATGTGGTGATTGATGAGAAATTTATGCGGCCTGCAGAGGTGGATTTACTTATTGGCGACTCTACAAAAGCCAAGCGAGAGATGGGATGGGAGCCTAAAACCTCATTTAAACAACTTGTTCACATGATGGTGGATTCAGATATTAAATTGGTTGGTAGCAATTTGAATTTGAAATAGAGGGTGCCATGGTCGTTTGGGTTACGGGCGCTGATGGATTTATTGGATCGGCTTTGGTTCGAAATCTGGCTCATTCGGGGATTCGTACCTTGATGCCGTCATTAGATATTAGGGATACGGCGGCGATTCAAAAAGTCGTTTCCGAGAATTCCTTTGATGCGGTCATTCACCTTGCGGGCATGAGTTCGGTTAAGGAGTGCGAAATAAATAAGTCGCTCGCGTTTTCTGTCAACTCGGAAGCTGTGTACCACTTGGGCGAGGCTATAGCTAAAATTAAACCACAGGCTCAACTTATTTTTCCGAGCACAGGGCATGTTTATCAATCCTATCCGATGGGAACACAAGAAGAGATCTATACCGAGAAGTCGTCCGTCTTGCCCAGGAACTTCTATGCTTTGACCAAACTGCAGGCTGAAGAAAATCTTAAGTTTTTAGCAAAAAATAGGGGTTTAAAGGCAACTGTTTTGAGGCTGTTTAATCACACCCACAAATCTCAAACTCAAGATTTTTTTCTTCCCTCTGTATACGGTCAGTTGTTAAGTGCGAAAAAACGGGGTGAAAAAAAAGCACTGCTGACAGTGGGTGATATTGACGTCCGAAGAGATATAGGTGCAATTCAAGATTTAGCCTTGGCATTTCAGACGGTTTTATTTGAGAATCCATATAAAAGCGATGAGGTGAAGACTTTCAACATTTCATCAGGTCATGCTGTGGGTCTCAGAGATTTGGTGAATCAATTGGCTGACAAGATGGAAATGGAAGTGGATTTTAAGGTGGATCCTCAATTGATTCGGGAGAATGAACCAAAATCAGTGGTTGGAATAAATTCT
>DATBTE010000166.1:0-5955 GCA_036559425.1 Pseudobdellovibrionaceae bacterium
CGAGTTTCAAAATGAATAATAAGCGCCTTCGCGACTTATGATAGCCGTATCTTCGTCTAGTAGAAAATTTAAGACCCTTCTATAAAACGGAGAGCCCCCGGAACGAAAGTCTAAGAATTCGGCTCCCCCAGAAAAGCCAGCTGACCGATTTTGAAGGTATGGACCGTATTCAGTGTCAGGCAAACCATGGCTACGACCAAAAATAAATGGGACCTTGACCAGATTTCATCGATGATCCCCTCTTGAACAAAGAACTCGAAGGTTCCCGGAGAGCCCGTAATCAAAATTGCCGCCACTAAGAACACCATGTGCCGCCAATGTAGCTTTGTGGCGAGTCCTAAGAAGTTTTGTTTTTCATTACCGGCATCTTGCTGTTTTATCCATAAAGTCACCGCAGGCCACAAAGAAAAGAGCAGTAGGCCTAAACTAAAAAGACAGACAAATAAATACAAGTGCTCCAACTTATCTTCAAGAAAACCGTGGATAGAGGCTAAAAATAAAATCTGAGAAGCCACTAAGCCTATTAAAAAATTTACGGGCTTCAGGCTCTCCTTGAAAAACAAGGCAACGGTCACAAGCAAGGCCAGGCCTAAGCCTAAAAAAGCATAATGATCGCCTTCGGGGGACATTGCCAGACCAATAGTCCCTCCGATTGCAAATACGAGGAGTCCCCATTTTCGCAAAAAAACTGAAAAGCGATCCAGATAAAAACTATTCATGCTGTGAAAGAAGAAAGACTCAGGCAGAGAAGTAAAAACTTTCTGCAACAACCAATTATTTTGTTGGTGATATTCCTCTCTGAAAAATTCATCAAAGAAACTCATTCCTCGAAGATAATTCCAAGTCCTCAAAAGATTATGGCCAATAATATGCCACATCGCTAAGTTATAAAATCCCATGGCCATTTCACAATAGATAAGGCCTACCTGAGAAATCGAGGCAAAGGCAAAAGAAGTTTTCAAATCACTGCGCACGGATCCGACCAAGAACCCAAAAATAGCGCTCGCCAGACCTATACTCCCCACCAAGAGCCTCAACCATCCCGAGTGATCCCAGAGAGGAGAAAACTGTAAGAGAACGAAAGCGCCCAAATGAAGTGAAAGTCCTCCGTAAAAAAGCGTACTGGAAGGCGTAGGTCCCTCAAGGGCACGGTAAAGCCACGACGAAAAAGGCAATTGAGCACTCTTGGCCAAGGTGGCAATGATTAAACACAAGCCACTGCCTGTGTAAAAATTCGCTTCTTCCAGAAGAATAGCCATGACAAAAAATAAATCACAAATCTTGTAATTGGATAAAGCAATCAAAGAATTTTCAATGCTTCGAGAATTCGTCTGATAAAAACCGATGAGGAAAAAGGAGGCTAGACCGACCATTTCCCAGCCAACATAAAAAGTCTTCAAATTCTCCGCAAAACAAGAGGTGAGAATACCCATCGCAAAAAATAAAAAAAGCAGCCAAAAGCGGACTTCACCAACTTCACCTTTGAGGTAATTTCTGGAAAACTTGGCTACTACGGCCAAAGTGAAAAGAATCAATCCGCCAAACGCCAGCGAGTAAGCATTGAGAGAAAATCCATAGTGATGTAATGTAAGCCACTCTGTAATAGTATTAAACCAACTCATCTGCAAACTCCTGGGAAAACTCTTTGGAAATTTCCTGAGTTATTGGCTCCAATGAAAAATCAACGGGGTCTATTCTCATCAAATGAATCCATTCATTGTTAATTAAATTGGTTAAGCGCGAAGATTTCGAGATCGTATTAAGCAAATGCTCTTTCTTACAGCACACAAAGGCCAGTAAGCGGAGAGCCTCATGCTGATCTACCATTTGCCGAGCGAGCCCGATTTTAAGGTCGCTTTTTGAACCTGTCATTAAACCAATCCCAGAAACAATATTCATAGGAAGCTTGCTGCCAGAACCGAAAGCTTCTGGAAAAGCTCCAGAGGTAAAATAATCCAGATTTATATTCGCACACACCGGAAGTGCGTTCATAATTACAAATTCCAACTCAGCGCCGTCCACATCAGTGGCCGGGTCATAGGAGACTAAGAAAGCACGTCCATCCAGATCCAATCCACAGGTCAATGAGCGTGGTCCAAACACGACCAGCGCCACCTTAGAATGCCCGTATTCGGGACGCGGCTGGGACCAATCTAAAGATCGGTGCAGAGGAGATTCCGTTGGTTTAATATTAAACCGGCCGAATCGGACTTGCGTGTTCTGCTTCAAGGCTTCTTTAAAATCTAAACGCAACTGCTCCACGATTGAAGCCTGCACCTCAGCCATGCCTTTCTTATCCGAGATCATAATCTCATCGGAGCAAGTGTCATGATGGGCCGCTAAGAACAAAGTATCCTTCGGAATCAGATAACCTTTTTCTTTAAGAAGCTCTCGGATCTGGTCGTCATTGGCAAAAGAGCAAAAAATCTTCGCATTTGGAAAACCGGATTGCCCGCTGCAAGCGCCACAACCATAGGATTTTTGAAAAGGATTATTTGTTGTGGAAGCCCCATGAGCCATCATCACCACAACCGGCGCAAAGTTATTCTTTAAGCCCGCAGACTTAAGGATATCCATGACGATTTTAGCTTTCTCTTCAGCGGAATAAAAAAATCCAGGTACGAATTCATAATTTAGACCATGAGACTTGTTCGGATTCTTAAGAACCTTATTTTTAAGTCGCTGATAAAACCCTATGTGAGAAGACCTGAGCAGCAAAGACACTAAATAAAATATCGGTGCGAACAGGGCAATTAAGGGTTCTAATAAATTTAACTTCGTATGATTAAAAGCGGTCGCGAGATTTCTTGTCGTCTTAGCCAGTGGTTCTGTTTCTCGAAGAGCGGTCTCAACCACCTTCTTACGCGGTTGAATGACCGGAGGACAGGACGGCTGAAAAACCAGTTGGCCCATGGACTTTATGGACACATCAACGCCGAAAAACCCCACCGTGCCAAAGGTTTCGATTTGAGGATTTACTTTTTCTAAAATTCTGCGTAAGGCCTCTTCGCGATCATCAATGCAGAAAAAAACTTGGGCAAAACTTCGAGGGCTTTGCAGTGGCTCCGTTTTTTTTAATTGCTTTAAATGGTCGAGCTGAGATTTAAACTGACGGATAATTGAGCCATAAAAAGCAAATTCTCTTCTCTTAATCCCCTGAATTTGAACATTCAATTCATCTTGACGACGATGGCGGAGTTCGAGATCCACTACGACGGAATCTTCCGCTGAATCACTCAACTTGGTCTCTACCATGATCAGAATGGCCAACCAATCAATCAACGAGACTTTCTTCTTTTGCAGCGGAAACAACTGTGGGTTCGATTCAAGAAGATGAACCATCCCACTCCAGCCCTTGAAATGAAAAAGCAATGATTTGATATAAAAGTATTTCTTTTTGTAATTCCTGGGACCGAATCGAATTTTCAAAGAATTACAAATGAACTCCTCAGCGCCATCAAAACTCAAAGTCTCCAACGCCAAGGAATCCAAGCCTTTTTTAATCTTGTAAAACGATTTACTTTTTTGTCGCGAGCTGTATTTGACAAAGCTGATAAACCAACTCCACAGACCTTGTTCTAAAAAATGACTTTGTCCTGACCAACGACGCATCCCCTGATCAAGATATGCCGAAAGCACAGGAATAACGATGTCCTCAAACTCTCTGACAAAAGTGCGATCCACCTGGATCCCTGCTCGCTCATAAAGTAAACAGGAAGCCGCAATCCCCTGCTCAAATTTAAACTTTTCCCAGTACTGAAGGGGATTGTTGTGAACGAAGAAAGGGATGGGATTTTGAATGGGGAGTTGGGGTCTCAACTCCCGTAAAATTTCTTTAAGTTCCTGCTGATGTTCCATAAATTTTAATACTACAATGAAATTTCGGAAATGGAATGTTCCTGGGGTTTAAAATACTTTGGTTTCGGCTTTCGCCTGTTCACCTCAGGAGTCTTCAGATCTTTCCAAAGATCGACCAATGAGGCTTTGATGACTTTACCGCCATCTTTTTCATAGTTTTGTTTCCAATCGTGCATGGCTTCGACCACTGAATGATCCAAATGATCCACCTGCAAAGACATCTGTACTTCATATTTTTTAGGCAGCGCATTGAGCTGCTTCAAAAGCTTGGGCACCGCCAAGAAAGTAAGATTTCCGCTAATGTCCACGCGCGCTACTTTTTTGTCCTTATCTAATTCATTCTGAAATTGAAACTTCGCCATTCGCGCAACCATAAGGACTGCCGCCAAACCAAATCCAATCCCAATACCCCAAAGAAGATTGATGAAGACAACTCCCAAGAGCGTCGCGAAATAAACAAGGGTCTCTTGATAAGCCATGAGTTTTTTGACTTCAGCAATCTTAACGAGTTTAACTCCTGTATAGATTAATAGAGCGGCCAAGACAGCCAAAGGAATCTGATTCAATACAGGGGTGAAAAAAACAGCAAACACCAGAATCCAAACTCCATGCAGAACTGATGAAATCTGGCTCTTTGCTCCCGCGGATACATTCGCAGAACTTCTTACAATCACACCAGTGATGGGGAGACCCCCGATAAATCCCGCCAATGTATTACCGACCCCTTGAGCAACTAATTCTTTTCCTAAATTCACCCGGGGACCACTATGAAGTTTGTCAGTGGCCACGGCACACAAAAGAGACTCTGCACTCGCCACTAAAGCAAGGCCCAGGCCGCTCACTATCAATTCCCACACAGGGACATCGCCCATTTTTAAAGAACTCATTCCATCAAAAAGCTGAGTGCCAATTTGTACATGCGGCACATCCGCATGGGAAAAAATACCTAACAGAGTTCCAGTAACTACCGCGACAAGGGAGCCAGGTATCACTGGAATCTTCTTTTGCACCCATTTGTTCCAGCAAAATAGAACCGCCAGACTAAAAAGGCCCAACATTGCTGCTGAGGTATTCATGTGAGTCAGAGAATCAGGATAACCAGCCATATTCAGCAAAGCTGAGCTCTTTGGCCCAAAACCTAAAAGCACATGAACTTGGCCAAGAGCAATCAAAATACCAATCCCCGCAAGCATCGCATGAATCACCGCTGGAGAAATTACAAAAGCCAACTGCGCAGCGCCGAGAAAACCGAACAGCAATTGAGTTAAGCCGGCGATAATGGTGATGACACACGTGACATCAAAGCCAAACTTTTGAATAAAACCGAAGACCATGACAGAAAGGCCTGCAGCCGGGCCACTTACCTGCAGTGGAGCTCCCGTTAGGAGACCTACAACAATCCCTCCGATAGAGGCCGAAATAAGTCCGGCTTTCATCGGAGCTCCGGATGCAAGAGAAATGCCTAAGGAGAGGGGTAATGCAATCAGAAACACCACTAAAGAGGCTGGTAAATCTGTCTTTAAATTCCTCATTATTTTCATGCTTTTCATACTCATATGGATAACCCCCAAAATTTTGCCTTGTCGTTATTTCACTAGCCTTAAATATTGATTTCGCAAATTATTTCAGCTGTCAGTACTGGCGTAGTTGCAATTTTATTGCCAAAGCTCCCTATTGACTTTTTATTGAATAAAGAAGATATCCGACGAAAATTAAAATCAAATTACTGGAATATTACATTTTTGTCATTTACTGCGGAGTCTGAATGAAGCTACTTATCATCGAAGATCAACATTCCGTAGCGCAATATCTGAAAAAAGGGCTCTCCGAGAGTGGCTACATCGTTGATCTAGCGCATGAAGGTGAGGAGGGTTTTTTAATAGCCACCTCTAGATCCTATGACCTCATCATTGTTGATGGATTGCTCCCCAAAATAGATGGATGGAGTTTAGTTAAGAAATTACGAAGTGCAGGTATGGCGATTCCCATCCTCTTCCTTTCCGCACGGGATGAGGTCGATGACCGAGTCCGAGGTCTAGAATCCGGAGCTGATTGTTACCTCGTTAAACCTTTTGCCTTCTCCGAGCTCTTAGCTCA
>DATBTE010000167.1:0-8584 GCA_036559425.1 Pseudobdellovibrionaceae bacterium
TCTTTCAAAACTTTGAGATGCTCCACCGTCGTGCGCCGAGGGTCCACTTCAATGGAAGCTTCAAAATGCTCGGAGTCTTTTTTGATATCCTTCCAGAGGGTTGAAATTAACAACTTCAAACTCTCAGGTGAAAAGAACGTCGGAGTCCCCCCGCCCAAGTGCAAATGATTCAGAGGGCGCTCCAGAAGCTCCGGGACCTGGGCTTTATAAAGATTCCACTCTTTCAGAACCATCTGAATATAAGGCATTTCTTTCTTGTGATCCTTGGTAATGCTGTTATTGCAGCCGCAGAAAGTGCAAAGGCTTTCACAGAAAGGCAAGTGCATATACATCGACCAGCGATTCTCCGACACCTTCAGTGTTTGACGAAGATGTTGAATCCATTGCTCCGGAGTTGGAGCCTCCGTCCAATAAGGCACCGTGGGATAACTCGTATAACGAGGCACCGGCACATCATATTTAGCAATTAAGTCAGACATCACATCAGATTTCAAATCAGACTTTGATTTCATCCGAACACCTTTCGTACTGTGTCCACAAAGGACCTTACATTTTCTTCCGGAGTCTTAGGCAAAACTCCATGACCGAGTCCACTGACCCAGCCGACTCTTTCCGCCGCTGACAAGGATTTCATATTCTCTAGATAAATTCCGAGTTCTTCCGAAAAGGAGGCTTTATCTAAAAACAACAAACTTTGATCGAAATTCCCCTGCACAAAACCTTGCTTTGCCAACTTAAAACATTCTGGCAAATTCCAATGGTGATCAAAACCCATTCCCGCCCAGGGCAAATCCAAAAACTCTTGGTTGAAATAAGCCGTTTGAGTGGCTTTCGAGTAGTAGCCGATTTTCCCTGCAGCTAAAGCATTGAGTTCTTTTAACACAGGCTGCACCCATTTTTTAAAATCCAACGGAGACAACTCCCCTGCCGCCGTATCAAAAATCATCACCACTTCCGCCCCACCCGCAAGTTGCAGGCGAATATTTTCTTTCAGCAGTGGTAACATCTTTTTCAGAAACTCCGGAAAAAGGGAAATAAGTTTTTTAGACTGAGTCAAGCTCCCGGCATGGGATCCTTCCACTGCATAAACGAATAAAGTCCAGGGACCGCCCATAAAACCAATAAGACTCTTATTGGCAGGCAAAACCGTGCGCGTCAGTTGCAGAGCTTCTTTTTGAAAATTCATAAAGGACACGACGTCTTCGCCACGCTTTAAGTTTCCGATATTTTCCGGGGTCAAAGAAAAGCCCAGTTTCGGACCGTGATCGGTGTACTCCAGTCCCATGCCCAGGGCTTGAAGGGGATACAGAATATCACTAAATAAAATCGCCACATCAAAATCAAAATCCTCTACAGGCCCCAAGGCCACTTGCGCCGCAAGTTCGGGCTTTTTACAAAGATCATCAAAGCTGTGATCCCTGCGAAGATTCTGGTAATGCTTATGATAGCGTCCCGCCTGACGCATAAACCAGATAGGAGGAACATTCTGAATTTTACGTTGGAGTGCATTTTGAAAATTAATATTCGACATAGAACATTCCTTACTAAATCTGATTATTAAACCATTGATAACCCACACCCCGCACCGAGCGAATGTAAGCTTCACCATTTTCCCCAATCAATTGGCGAAGACGAACGATGGTATTGTCCACCGTGCGATGGCTTGGATTTTTATCAAGTCCCCAAACTTCATTAATAATTTCATCTCGGCTCACCACATGTGGCGCCCGATCTATGAGAAGTTGCAAAATCTTAATATCGGTCATAGGGGGATACTCAATCTGGCCATTGGGCCTTTTGACCGAGAGACTGGTAAAGTTGATCACCACTCCTTCAATCACAATCTCTTCCTGGGGAGCATGCAAGTCCAAGACGTGCTTGACCCGAAGGAGAAGTTCTTTCAAATGAAATGGCTTTGGAATAAATTCTTCCGCGCCCAATTCAAATCCTTTAAGGCGAGCTTCCGCATCCGCCTGCGCGGTTAAGAAAATAAACAAAGGATGCATATTCTGAGCCTTGATATATTCAGCAACTTCAAAACCCAGCCCATCGGGCAAGCCAATATCCAGGATGACTAAATCCAGGTTCCCTTCCAAACGAAGAGTTTCTTTGGCCGCGCGAACACTTTGCGCCCAAAGGACCTGATAATCTTTTGAAAGACGCTCTTTCAGCGTTTCTCCTAGGGAAGTGTCATCTTCGACTAATAGAATCTTTCTCAAAGAAGTCTCCCTGCAATTTGAATAACTGCACGCAATCCTTGAGAGCTATTTTCAAAGCTCAGCTGACCATTCATTTTTTTAAGCAAGCGGTGGCATAAATACAAACCAACGCCGCTGCCTTTTCCGTTTTTGGAAGGCAACATTCGCACCCCTAGGCATTCTTTATCACCCGAGAAGCCTTTGCCATTATCTTGAATGGAAATTTCCACTCTCTGAGAACTTAAAGCCTTGGCCGAAAATTCTATCACCGTGGCCTGTCCGTGCAAAACCGCATTCTGAATAATATTGCGAAAGACGCTGACAATGGCCCGTTGATCCGCCACAATCTCCGCCTCTTGATTCAATCGAAACTCGAGTTCACTCCATTGAATGCGCAACGACTCGATCAGCTTTGACAGTGCTATCTTTTCGAGGAGAAGATTCTGAGCTCCTGTCGTGGAAAGCAAAAGAGAGTTCTCGAGTTGAAGATCCAAACGCGAAATATCAGTGATAAGCCGCTGCAAAACAGGGTTCTTCTGGGACTCATTGTCTTCCTCTAGAATCTCGGCTTGAAGCCTGAGGCGGGTAATAGAGGTTTTAATATCATGACTGAAAGTGGCAAAAAAAGTCTTGAGCTGTTCGTGGCGTTTTTCATCACGGTAGGATAGAAAAACCAAGGCCGCTCCACCGATAATCAGCGCCACCAACAGCATGCTTCCTTCCCACATGAACATACGATGTCGCTTGTTCATCTCGACGCCGGCTTCCAAGCTGCTGGTTAAATAAACCCACCACCAGCTGACTAAAGAGACAACAAATAAAACCCAAATCGTGGCTAAAAGGGTTTTTATTTTATTCAAATGAAAACCTCTCGAGCGGCTTGCAGAATTTTATCCGCAGCTTCGTCTAAAACCGCTTCTGTATGCGCCAGGGACAAAAACCCCACTTCGTAGGCATTGGGGGCCAGATAAACACCTTTTTCCAAACATTTTAAAAACAATTTCTTAAAGTTTTCGCCCTGGCCTGGCGGGATCTGTTCAATCCTGCGAATAGGTTCATTCACGCGTCCGTGAATCCAAAACAAAGAACTATGGTAAGAAACCGTGACCGGCGCCTTCATTTCATCAAAACCCTTTTGCAACTTTTGACAAAACCGCAAAGTTCTTTGATTCAAAACTTTCCAGCCGTCCAGAGCTTTCATTTTTTGCAAAGTTCGCAGACCCGCACGCATTCCCACAGGATTCGCACTCAAGGTTCCCGCTTGATAGACCTCACCGCTCGGTGCCACCAGATCCATAAGATCTTTGCGCCCCCCGTAGCACCCCACCGGAAAACCTCCGCCAATGACTTTGCCATAAGTCACAAGATCCGGCTTAAGGCCCGTCAGCTCAACCATGCCTCCCAGTGCCGTTCTGAATCCAGAGATCACCTCATCAAAGATCAATAAGGCGCCGTTGGCTTGGCAAAGATTTTTCACTTCATTGAGGAACTCTGGCTTTTGCACCAAAAGTCCGTAATTTGCCGGAAGCGGTTCAATAATAACCGCCGCAATTTCTTTTCCTTGTGTGGTAAAGACTTCTCGCAGCTTTTCAATATCGTTCAGAGGCGTGACCAGAGTCGTAGCCGCTACCTCCGCAGAGATCCCGGCGCTGCTGGAGGCGGAGCTTCCCGCCAACCCACTGCCCGCCTTCACCAATAATTGATCGGCATGACCATGATAACAGCCTTCAAATTTTAAAATTTTCGTACGGTGAGTGGCCGCACGCGCGACCCGCAAAGCACTCATCACCGCCTCTGTGCCTGAGGAAACAAAACGGAGTTTTTCCACCCAAGGAAGATTTTGCGTCATCCATTCGGCCAGTTCCAAAGAATAGATTTCGCAAGCCCCGAAAGTCCATGCGGTGTCGATCATGCGATGAACTTCTTCCGCCACCTCCGCATCTCGGTGCCCCAAAATCAAGGGACCAAAACTTTGGCAAAAATCAATATAAGTTTTATCTTCCACACTTGTCAGAAAGGCACCCTGGGCATTTTTGAAAAAAACAGGAGCATGATCCAGACCCTTGAAAGAACGAACCGGAGAATGAACTCCACCGGGTACTACTTTTTTCGCACGTTCAAAAAGTTCTAACGACTGCATTGGTCTCTCCAATTCTCTTCATCCAAATAAATTTCAATCGATGCCTGAGGCCCTAATTGATCCCTTAATACTTTATACGTGTTTCCAGGACCACAGGCATGTCTTTTATGAATAAGACCTGGCTCTTTTTTTAAGGCCGCTAAAAACTGTGAACCACTGTTCCAATAAAATGCTTCGCGATTTCCCATCTGCCAAGCTTCAGCTGAAACAATCACTTCATAGGTTGCGATCACTTCTTTACCGGGCTCCTGTGGTGCATCTTTGTGAGTTAATTTAGCCCAGCGAATAACAGAGCCAAAAAGAGTTTCGATTTGAGGATTTTCATCTTCACCCAATCCTTCACTGGAGCCATGGACCCAAATACCTCGCTGCGCTAATTTTTTCCATGTTTGTAATCCCGCAGTCCACACCAGTCCTGAAAACTGCAACGGCTCGGGGAAGGCTTCCGCCTTGGCCACCCAAAGGCCTTGGATAGCGTCAGGAATATTTACTGATAGTGAATGACTCCGCACGGCTTTCAGTTCTTTGGAGCTGGCCAGTTGAGTGGATTCAAGCTTCGCACTCTTGAACTCGCGCAGGAGCGATTTTTCATCAAGAATTTGCCCTTGATCGGTCAGACCCTTTAAAAAAAACACGTCTCCATAAGAGCGCTTCAAAACTGCCACACCGATTTTCTGGTGGCAACCGCCGCCGAAACCGGCCAAAGTCTCCCGTTCTTTTTGCGCACTGGCGAAAGTCTCGGCGCAGTTCACTTGCGAAAGAATTTTTTCCAAATCACTTCGACCGTTTTTAATTTCGATGGCCAAGGCCCCTTGCGCCGCTGCATTGGGATTCACAGAAAGGGGCAATACCACCCAGTTCAGTTGCTGAAGAGTCTCTCGCAGGAAGCTCCGAGTTTCATTAAACTCCGAAGCCTTCACTGTTAACAAACGATCGATAGCGGCCTTGGCTACGATCAAACCATCAACGGCCGGATCCTCGAGCATTTTTCTGACGCGGGTTTGGATATTGCCACGAATATTATGAAACTGAACTTCTTTTAAATCATAGGGAAGATGAACTTTAAGAAAATTTTCTAAATTATAAGCTCGGCGCGGAGAAGAGCTGAAAACGTGGAGTGCTTTACTGGAACGAACCCGTTCATCATGATTTTTTTTAAATAAGAACAGATCACGCTGGTCGGCCCTGGGCAAGGTCGCCACAATTTGGGTGCCTATACGAGGCGCCGTTGGCAAATCCTTCCAGGAATGCACCACCAGATCTGTTTTCTCTTCCAATAAATCTTGCACGAAGTCCTCTGTGAAAACCCCTTTCTCGGGCATCTTCCACAAAGGATCCGTTAAATTTTTATCACCCAGAGATTCGCGAAAACTGTATTGAATTTCTATTCCAGGGATTTTTTTTTGAAGAACTTCCCCCACTTGGTACGCCTGCAAGCGCGCCAAGTCGCTTTTACGCGCAGAAATTCTTAAACACGCTCCTAAACGCACAGATCCTCCCAGCCAAAGGGACGATGCAAGCAGCGCTCAAAATAATCTTGAGCCCGTTGCCGCACCAAATCCTTGAGAGTGATCACTCTCTGACTGAGATCTTTCTTATTTTCTTCAATGTTTCTAAAAACATCTTTCAAACCGATGAATTGATATTCGTGAAAAAGTTCCGGCCGCTCCAATTCACCACGAAGATCAAGAATTTTCCCAACCGGATGACTTGCTTGATGGGAGTTCAACCAGCGCAGCAGCTCTTCATCCGTCAGCGGAGCGGCCACGACCAGGCAAGCATAAAGTTCTGGCGTCCCGTCCAGGGAATCAATTTTTAAAGTCGAATATTTCTCTTTAAAGCGCTGGGCTTTTTCGGGATGACGGCAAACCACTTGCAGAGCTTTTTCTTTTGAAAGCCAGGGCAGAATTTCTTCCACCAATTGGCCCGATCCCAAGAGCGTCACGGCGGGATCATTCTTGCTCAGTTTACGCACCAGACTGCCATAACCTTGTGAGCCCAAGCCTACTAAATGTTCCGTGCGAAGACTCTTCGCCATTTGAATCAAAGATTGGAAAAATCCACGCAATTGCAAAGTCATCGCATTTTTCGACTCCAAAGCTTTGCTGGTAAAATTTTTAAATTGGCCAAAGATTTCGGTTTCCCCCACGATGGGAGATTTCAGACCACATATAATCTCTAATAAAAATGCAAAAGCTTCGGCACCGGAATAGATCTCGTCCCCCTCTTCCCAGGGAAGATCGCTCCCCTCTGGTAAGAAAGCAATTTGCCGCAAACAGGTCTTCCAAACCAAACTTTGATCAACGATTCCTGAAAATACCTTATGACTATGGCGATGAAGAAGTAAGATGTCTTGCATGATAAATTTGTAACGTATTTCCACCTGCCAATTGTCATTTAATTGTCATTTAGAGGCTATTTTTTATAAAAATGGCTCAATGCGAAACATGTCTCGGAAGAAGCCTTTACTTCTAGCTAGGATTTGAGAAAACGAGTTATGGATATTACATATCGCCCTCGCCGAAATCGTCGCACACCTGCTCTTCGTAACCTGATCGCGGAAACTTCCTTGAGCGTGGATCAATTCATTTATCCACTTTTTCTCTGTGAAGGAGACCAGCAAAAAGTCGCTATCAAGTCCATGCCCGGCCAATTCCGATTGAGCGCGGATTATCTGCTGAAAGAAATCAGCGAATGTCAGTCTTTAGGAATCCACTCCTTCGCTCTGTTCCCGGCCATCAATGAAACTTTGAAAAACTCCCAGGGAAAGGAGTCTTTCAATCCGGCGGGGCTGCTTCCCACCACGGTGAAAAAGATCAAAGACAAGTTCCCCGATTCCTGCATTATCACCGATGTTGCCTTGGATCCTTATTCAAGCGATGGTCACGATGGAATTGTGAAAGACGGGCAAATTCTCAACGATGAGACCATCGAAATTTTAGTGAAAATGTCTTTAACTCAGGCGGAGGCTGGAGCCGACATGGTGGCTCCTTCTGACATGATGGATGGACGCGTTGGCGCCATCCGCAGGGCCTTAGATAGCGAAGGATTCACCCAAACAGGAATCCTGGCCTACTCAGCAAAATATGCTTCCAGTTTTTATGGCCCCTTTCGTGACGCCCTAGAGTCTGCTCCGAAGTTTGGTGATAAAAAAACCTATCAAATGGACCCCAGAAATTCCCGCGAAGCTCTGCTCGAAGCGGAACTCGACATTCAAGAAGGCGCGGACATGATCATGGTCAAACCTGCTTTGGCTTACCTGGATATCATTCAGCTCTTGAAACAAAACACCACCCTGCCGATCGCCGCCTACAATGTCAGCGGAGAGTACGCGATGATTAAAGCGGCAGCGCAAAATGGTTGGCTGGACGGCGAAAAAGCCATGATGGAAAGTCTTATCTCTATTCGCCGAGCCGGCGCGGACATTATACTGACCTACTTCGCCAAGGAAGCCGCACTGGTTTTGAATCGCTAGAATAATTCATCAAATAACTGTTTCCAGTGCACAAAGCGAATGCCGTCCTTTACAAAGGCTACTGGGTCCCGACTCACACAAACGCCTAAGGCATTTGGGAAATCTTTAACAATTTTACGAAAGCCCACCCAATGAGAGTCAGGCAGATTTTGGATGGCGTCTGTCGATTTAATTTCTACAAGTAAACGTTGAGCTCCCGGGCGCTCAACAATTAAATCTATTTCTACATTGTTCTTGGTCATCAAATACGAAAATTTCCAAGATTTCTTAAAATAAAAATTCAGACGAATAAATTCAAGAATAATAAACTGTTCAAAGAGATCTCCAAATTCAAAACTTTGCTCCACCAGCGGTAAGGTTAAACGGTTTTGTAAACTTCGAGTAACGCCCGTATCGAAAAAATAAAACTTTGGATTTTTTCTTTGTCTTTCGCGAATAGACTCATGAAAAGGCTGCAACAAAACACCCGCAAATGTATCCTCTAAAATTTGAAAATAATTTTGTACGGTTGTTGTGTCGACGCCAATTGATTTTGCAATATTGCTATAGTTAATAATTTTAGAATTTCCTTGGGCCGCGACTTCTAAAAAGTGCCTAAACGGAGTCACATTCCTCACGATTTGCTCAGCAATAATTTCTTCTCGCAGATAAGCATCACAATATGAATTAAGATAATCTATTTTATCTTCAACTTCTGCGAGAGAAAATATTTTCGGCAATGTTCCCCAACTTAATGCAGCCATAATATCGAATGAGTCCCCTAACTCCTTA
>DATBTE010000168.1:0-4998 GCA_036559425.1 Pseudobdellovibrionaceae bacterium
CTTTTGCCTCAAGGCAAACCGCCGGAAACGTCGGGACGCAAAGCTACAGGGGCTTCAGCTCGAAAAACTATGAGCTATGCCAGCCAGTCTGCCAAAGGTATTGAGTCACCCGAGGAATTAGGTGAGCAAATGGAAGGTCGATTTCTACAAAATTTTATCACGGATTGGTTTCATTCCCCTAGCCTATGAGTTATTAGGATTATTTCTCATAGGCACCTTTTTTTATAAGCCCCTATTCCATCGCATTCGCGTCAGGTATCAGAATCTTAGCTCCCACAAACAACTTTGAAGGATTGAGCCTCTTGTTTGAATTCTTAATATTCATCATGGAGACTTTATATCTGTCTGCAATACTCGCTAAATTATCGCCTTTTTTCACCACATGATATTTGTTTTTCAAAGCCACTTTGTTTTCAGCATTGGCTGGCAAACGTTTCGCCCCATCGTTGCTGGGGTTATCACTATTGCCACCACCAGGGATTTGTAAGCGAATTCCCACCTTCAGCAAACGTCCACGACGAATCTTATTCGCGCGCTTTAGCTGCGTAATGCTAATAGCGTATTTCTTGGCGATAGAAGACAGCGTGTCGCCGGACTGCACTGTGTAGAAACGACCATTGCCGGGCGTAGAAGTTTCTGCGGCAACGGAAGCCTTTTCGTTAGAAGACTTTTTCTTAGCCACCACAACATTCCGCTTCGGAGCTACAGGAGTCCGATCAGGAACATAAAGTTTCATTCCAACCTTTAGACGCTTTCCTTTGGGAAGATCGTTTAAATCACGAAGGTAAGCCACGGTCGTTCTGTACTTACGAGCGACGGCGTGAAGGCTGTCCCCACGACGGATGCGATAAACTTCAGTGTCTCCGGCATCAGCGATGAATTCCGCTTTTTCCACGATACTTTCATTAGCTGCCACCGTGGCTTGCTCCGTCATTCCTGGGGGGATGCGAAGTTCAAGTTTATTATCGGCCTTTACCGGAGCCACTTCTCCTTTGAATTTCGGATTCAAAGCCTTGAAGTCTTCATAGTTGATATTCATTTTCTCGGCCATCACGCGGAGATTCACCGGCTTATCTAAATTGACGTGGTCAAATTCGATCGGAGTCATGAAATCTATTTCATCAAACCCGTATTTTTTAAGATCTTTTGCAATCAACTTGGCCGCGATAAATTTTGGGATGTAATGAATCGTCTCTTTTGGAAAACGCTTTTTTCTAGCCAGCTCCCAAAAATCACGAGTGTAATGGTTCATGACTTCTCGTTTTACGCGGTTTTCACCCACATTGTAAGAAGCCATGGCCAAGTACCAAGACCCAAAAACACTGTAAAGGCCTTTAAAGTATTCTGCGGCGGCTTGAGTTGCCAAAACCGGATCTTTGCGCTCATCCACCATGGTGTTGATCTCAAGACCATAACGTTTGCCAGTGCCGCGAATAAACTGCCAATACCCCACGGCAGCCGCATGGCTGCGTGCCTGAGTGTTAAAACCAGATTCAATCAAAGCAATGTAAAACAAATCTTCAGGAAGACCATTGTCTTTCAAAACTTTTTTCATTAATTTTTCATAACGAGTGGAACGCGCTAAATAACGTTCCATATGTCTGCGTCCACGCCCTTGGAAATAACCAATCCATTGCTCAACCAAGGGATTTATTTCCGTAGGGATCACTTCCAGTTCTTGATCTACAACCTGCGGTCCTTCCGCATCTTTCAAACGAAAAGATTCCAGATCCTTCAGGGGAACTGCATTTTCTGGTACTGCAGCTGCACTTGTAGTTGCATTTATACTTGCACCTGCTACTGCGGTTTCTGGCTTAGTAGAATTATGAGCACAAGCGCTCAAAAGGGCCAGGACCAACGTCAAGGTAATAAAATTCCGCATGATTCCTCCGAATACTCTCTTCAAGCTACAAAAAGGCACCGGGATTATCAATAAAACATCACTTTAAATTTAATTTTTTATTATGGAGGTCTTGCCAAAGGACTAGATTCCAGTCCACTTTTGAGGAATCTAACAATTTGTAGAGCAAAGTATTCCGCAAGATGGCCTTAATATAAAAACTCGTCTCCGTCCAGGGCAGCTCATCGAACCAAATCTCATCCAGGGGATTGGAAGAAGCTTTAGTGGCCAGATTCTTCACTTCATCCCGTGCTTCCATGAAAACCTTCATCTTCGTAGGCCCCACGTTATAAGCCCCCAGAGCGAAAGGCACGTTGCCAGAGAACTGCTCAAGCATCATTGAAATATAAAAGGTACCAAGAGGAATATTAATTTCCGGACGGAAAACATCTTCGGGAAATTCCAGTTTTTTAATTCCTAAACGACGTGCAACATCCTGGGCCGTGGAGGGGATTAGTTGCATTAAACCCTGGGCATTGGAGGTGGATAAAGCTCTTATTCCAAAGGCACTCTCTTGCCGAATGAGGCTGCGTATCAAAACCGGATTTAAATTATATTTTTTAGCTTCGGACTCAATCCATGGTGAAAAAGCCTTGGGATACACGAAAGCCAAAGTTTCTGGACTGCGCAAAGAGTTTTCCATATCCATGGCATCACTCATCCAGCGAATCGCCATGGGAAATTGAAAACTCTTCGACATGTATTTCGCATATTGATACTGAACCCAGGGATTTTTAGTCACGGGCAATTGCTGGATCTCTGATTGAGCTTCCAACAACCAGCCTGCTTTGGTTAAATTTTTAAAGCGATTCCAAGAATTTTTTTGTTCTCCCGTCAGCCATAATTCATGGGCATTTTCTGGCAATGGCGAGGTCATGTTCGGCCAAAGATATTCGCCTTTATTCGCTGCTGCCGTTAAACGCAAGCCATAATAAGAAAAAGGATAACGATCCGTTAAGGCTTTTGCCTCAACTGCGGCGCGCTCTTTTTCTTTGTCAATATTTTCTAGGCTTCTTACCAGCCAATAACGTCCTGACAAGTCATAACGATCTTTCTTTTGCGCTAAAAGTTTCTCAAACTGGTTTTTTGCTGTCGCAAAATTTTTCAAGCGAAGATGAATCAGACCGGAACGCAAGAGAGCCTCAGCCGCTTCCTCTGTCCCCGCATGAAACTCAATAAGTTTTGAAAAATGGACCTGTGCGCGATCATATTGTCCTATGAGTTGTGCGGATCTTCCCGCGATCCAATAAAGCAAAGTGGCTTGAGAGCTGTAATGCAGATCTTTTAAAGCACTTTCTGAAAAAATCAAAGCCTGATCATAATCCGCACGCCGGTGCAAGGCTTGAGCCCACTCGGCCCGACTGAGGGCATCGATTTTTTCAATTTCCGCAAAGCACTTAACATCTTTTTCGTCACTCGCACTGGTATCAAATATTTGCTGATAAATTTCAAATGGTTTATCTTTAAGACGTTTTGCCACTTTACTGCCCGCGTACTCGGTTTGAATCACCACTGCGGTTTTTAAAGCGGACATTAAATCACCAGCTTTTAAACTTTTACTCATTTTTTCTTCAAGAGTCGCTTCAGCGCCTTCATTCTCCAGCACTCCCTCAATGGCTGGAGCGACCATATTCATTTTTAATTTCAATGCGCTCTTCATGGCTTCTAGATGATCACGCGCTACCTTGCTATCTTTGAAGAACAAACTTTGTTCATAGAAATACAAAGCCTTTTTCTGATCTTTTTTACTTTCCGCAAACTCCCCCGCATAAATTAACAAAGTCGCGCGGACTTCACGGGGAAGTTGATCGTTGTAATCCAAAAGTTCATTCACTTTAAACACGGTTCTATTGGCTTCTAATATCGCCATGCTGCCGGTAACATAGTCTTGCCACAATGGGTTTTTCCAGGGGCCTGAAAAGATATTGGAAAAATTATTCAAATTTCCGGCATTTTTGCGCTTGCGGATCCACTCGAGTGGTTTTTCCAGAGACTTTTTATCTTTTGATCCCTCTGTGTTTTTGATTTCGCACTTCAACCAGCTGCTGGCCACCCAGGCCTCAATATCGTGATTGGCAGCAACTACTTTTGCCCCCAAAGCCCCGCACTCTTTCCATCTCTTCTTGATCTCGAAGTACTTCATGCGCGAAAGGCTCGGCAGCTTGGACTCTTTCACTTTCGGGTCAAGATCATACAAATTCGTCGCCAAAATCTTTTTCAACTCTTCCGTGAAATCGACCTTCTGAGGCTCCGCGGAGGCGCCCAAAGCGACTGAGGTAAAAAGAGACAAAAGTGCAAAGAATGCATAAGTTGAATACATGCCTGGTGCGCTCCTATTTATGTTCAACAAGATAAAGTTCATGATCTAAAGCCTCTCCTATTTTTGAAAGGCCTTTCGGCGGGAATAGGGGGTTCTCTCGCCGTTTCTCTAGAGGGCCGCTATAAACGAGTTTCGGCTGCTGTTTTCCAGAGAAGTTTATTTCAGCCCCCTCATAAACTTGATTCACGATCCGCTCACGTTCCACAAAATCGTAGCCATGGGACCAAACATGACCAGTATATCCCATATATAACTTATGCCCCAACAATAAGGCCGGATGTTCGTAGGCAGGAGTGATAAGAATTCCTTCATTCACATTTTGGTTTCTTAAAAGGACCTGTGCTTTATTGAGTTCTCTTTCTGAAACCCATTGGACACCATGATTATATATAGGCAAAGAATGCAGAAAAATCATAAGACCAGGAATGAAGCACAAAAACACCAGCGCCTTCACCCCCTTTTCGCGATCATTCCAAATAAAGTCAGAAATGGTCATAATAGCGAAGATATAGCACCAAATGATCAACTTAATATTATCCCAATCCCATGGAGCCAAGATAACATGGGAAAAAATAAAAAACAAAGTGAAGGCTAAAGCGGTGGGCATTAAAGAGTTCCATTTTTTTTGCCGGAAGAAGACGATCAGAGCCGCAATCACAGCCACAATCCAGGGTCCTAAATTTTTTCCCCAGTACTCCAGATACCCTACACTTTCAGGACGCACCCAGCCCCTGGGATTAAAATGCATCAAAGAATGAGTTCCAGCTTCTGAAAGGAG
>DATBTE010000169.1:0-2469 GCA_036559425.1 Pseudobdellovibrionaceae bacterium
AAGGTCAGTGAAAAAGGGGCTTTATCAGTTTATGGTATGGGACGTTTTCCTGTAACCCTTTACAAAGAACAATGGCTTAAGTTGTTAGGCATAGCTGAAGAGATCAAAGCCTTTATCGCTGAAAACGATGATAAGCTTAAAACCAAAGAATAGGTTCAACCATCGCTTTGAATACTTGCACTCAAGTGGACAGCAGCGATGTAAGATCAATGTTCTCACCCTCTAAATCCCCTCAAAAAACTTGAAGTCACGTTCTCAACTCTCCATACAGTAATTCCTGTAAAAAAATGAAATGATTAGACTGTGGGGAGAGGAAGTTTATGACTAATTCATGCGACAGTTGGAAGAGTGCAGTGCTAAAATGCGTTCCTTCCTTTACAAACGTAAATTAGGACGTTTCACACTCAATTAACTCAATTGAAAATTGAATCGTCTTAGGCTTGCGCTTTTTTACCCATGTCAAATCTCGTTAAACTCAATCTGCACAAGATCTTCTCCTCTTGGTTTAACTCTATAAAAAGTTAAAGACTCATCTCCACCAAAAATAACTTCGGCATTTTTATTATACAAAGACAGGTCCCTGCATAAAGCGCCAACCGTGACGCCACTTGAAAGACTTGATTTTGAATTTTTATTTTTTGTATTGGTCTTTTTAGACGAACCCTTATCGAGCTGCTTTTCAAAATAAACTTTCAGCTTTCCATATGCTTGATGGTTTAGTTTGCTCCCGTTGCTTTCAAGTTCCCATAGAGCCACTTCCGGAAACTCAAAGTATATTTGCATCCGTTTTAAAGTATGTTGATCTTTACTTTTTTTTGATTCTACTCTTTGAAGAGTTTGCTCATTTATATCAAATGCAATTGCAAGCTCATTTAGCGTTAAATTTAACGTTTTTCTAAAACTCACGATCTCATCTTGAGAAAAACTGTTCTGAACAACAGGTTCGAAAACAAAAGATGACGGCCCTCTGCGGCCTATAGTGCCTAGCAAAACAATTGGGTTCCGTTCATCTATCGCTATACCCTGCGATCTACAATACTCTTCGTAAGCGGGATTTGACCGAGAGGGAATTCTGTCAGCAAATGAGGGAAATAGCTTTCCTTTCTCTGATATGTGTTTTCTTTTAAATATACTTAGATCTGGTCCTATAGGTATGGCCTTTAAAGATTTCACATACTTAGTTTCATATTGAAACTGAAAGGTATCCTGTTCCTCATTATAGCTAAGAGTTCCAACAAATGTACGTCTCTTGCGGCCTTCTAGGTAGACCTCTAGATGATTAGAGTCTTTAATTAAGGGCATCTTCTAACTCCTTATATCTTTTTTTAAACATTTTAATCAGAGCTTGTTTCATTAAATCTGAGCAGAAACTTTTTTCGATAAGATCAATAACTTTAGGGGGTTTTATTTTGCTATAAAATTCTCTTACGACCTCGTCGTAACCCAAGCGTCTAAACTCTAGGACATATTCCGTCATAGAAGGATTCTCGACCCCAAGCACCGCTACTTTGCCGGGTTGATTTAAATCTGCTTTTAACCATTCCCCCGCAAACAAACCCAAATAGGATACATTGTCATATATTGGCGAGAGAACACTTGCGGAGGACATAACAATAAAGCCTAGGTTCCTACCATGACGATCATGATTGGCAATTAGGGAATCATATAAAATTGTCTGTATGAAGGTCTCGACGTGGTATGGTCTTTTCGTTTGCTCTTTAATTATTTCAATTAAAACTTCACAGCTATAAGCCTGATCTTCTTTTACGTACTTATAGATATGATCAAGATTTGAAGAGGCTCCGCCCTTCTTAATAAAATTTCGCGTTACGAACGTCTGCTCTCCCATAAAGTTTATTAGATAGTGTTCAGCTACGGGCAATCCTAGTGCGTGACCAATTTGATTGCACACGTACTCTACCTCTGGAATCTCTGGAGCGTCTGACTGCCGCATTTTAAGTATGAAAGAAGACGATTCCAAGTCAGCCGAATACTTTTTGAACATCCCGTGAAAAAAGCTCGTATTAAATTGATTTTCTTTCGGTTTTTTCCCAGGTTCTTGGCTTGTAACTGAATGCTGTTTTATACTAACAAACTCATGTTCAGAAGAGACTTTGAACCAAGCAATAAAGCAGTCACTATGAAGACCATATTTGTGTTCTTCAGAAACAATTGGCTCTAAACATTTTAAGCATATTTTTGTTGATTCAGTAGTCATAGACCTCAATTTATCTTAACACGTACATAGGTTAATATGATCTTACTACGTATATATGTCAACTCAATCTTACTACGTATATATGTTAATAGAATTCTGAGGTGTCTATATGATTAAAAGACAGAATATTTAAGGTCTTCAAGGTATTGAGATGGCTTACGATTCTCATTTTATTAGAAATTTTTATAAATAATACACTACTTTGTGTGTAAATTAATTGCTCTCAATTTACGTATCTATGCCAAGGGCCA
>DATBTE010000170.1:0-2053 GCA_036559425.1 Pseudobdellovibrionaceae bacterium
CATTTTTTCGCAAAAACTGAGTCTCAAATGAACCGTCAGGTGGCTACCTTCAACTCAGCTTGTTATTGCCTGAGTTGCACTGGAGAAAATTTCGGGGGGAGTAAAAAGCAGTGAAATTCTATCCATTGAAAAAATCCTGAATTGACCATTCCAATATAGATTCTAATTTTGCAAAATTTAGGAAAGCACACCTTCCTTTATAAATGATCTGTTTTTGTAAAAATGAAGACCTCAAAAAAAATCTCAAATCCTTTAGAATTGCTATGGGTTACAGAAATTCCGCAAAGAAAAGTGTATCGATGACTAATGTCACCTTGGCAGGGTTCAATATATTCGAGATGAGCCTTTTGGACCCTTCCGATGGCAACCCGTCAGATTGGTGAGCTTTTTAGATTTTTATTAAGATGCTTTTAAACGCTTCAACCCATCAGTGATGAGTAGTCGCATGAGGACCTGATAAGGTACTCCCTTTTTTCCAGCGACTGCTTTTAGCTCACTTAAAAGATCCTCTTCAAGAGCAATGCTTGTCGGTTTTCGGCGTGCGCCCTTGAGGCGGCTCATTCCTGCAATAATTTCTTTTGCATCAAACTCTATGCGATCATAGCTTTTCAATCGCTTTACGGACTTCTTCATATAGCTTCCTCTCTTTACGGCTGGCATCTCTGCCGCTGATAGGCCTCACTCGTCCATCACGCAACGTGAATACAACCGAAACCATCCGCCCCTCTGATGAGGGCCCCACAATGTTAAGCCTTTCCTCATCAACTGGCGGAGAAACCTGGCGTCCCAATGGGACAGCAAGCTTCAATTCAAAGACGGACTCAACTTCATCGGGACTTACCCCATGTTTATCGAGGCTTTTAGTAAGATTTCCGCGATCCCATTCGAATTCGAAGAGATCGTTTTGAAGGTACCAATATGCAAGCCAAAGTATAAACTTAAACTGAGCCATCTTCGGACACTATAGTACACTATACTAATATTTGCAAGAAATTATAGTTTAGATTGGTGTTGGCGACGGCTGGGTGGCGTCTGCGTCAGCATACTGCTGAATTTACCATAGCTTAGCTGATGTTTTTGGGCATCCATGGCCATCTCGGCCATTTTAAAAGCTGCCGATTTTAATTGCCCTGATACTGCCAAGCTCAAAGCCATTCCAATGGCCCACTTGATCAACGAATCCACCCGAACCTCCTATTTTAAGCGCAAAGCCTTCAACCTATACAGATGATCCCGCACGGTAGTCTTGCCTGCGCCAAATCTTGTGGCGATGTCCGCCACAGTTAAACCCTCATCCCAGTAAAGTTTTGCCAGCTCGTCCTGGTCGATGCTTGGTTTTTTCCACTGAACCCGATACACTCTCTTTACAGAGAACTGGGTTGGTTCGAGAATGTTTGCATGGCCCCTACCAAACCCCGCTTAGAGATGCGGTCAAAATCTCGAGATTCAATATTCAAAGAAATCAATAACTTGAAAGCAAGAATCACGATGCTCTGACCCCTCGTTATGTCACCAAATGTGGCGAAATAACGTGAATTGCATGCGTTTGTAGTTCGCGGCTGTAGTCCGTGATTTTGCGGACTACAGGTTTTGTAGTTCTGATGTTATCGGTGATGGCTCGCAACTATCAATTGCGAGCTTTATATTCAAACGGGTTTTTCCGTACATGAACTGCACTGAAATGAGTTCTAAAGGCGTTGAAAATCTTGTGAGATTGAAATATCGATAAAGATAATCGGGAGTAATGCCTAAACCTTTGTTTCTTCTTTAGATCCTATCTGAATCAAAAGGGCATCGTCCTTCGTAAATTTTTTAATAATCTGCTCGCCGACCTTGAGAGAAATCTCATATCCCAAACTTCCTAAGTTCAAAGGAATACCGTCTCCCATGATAGTTATGGAGAAGTAGCGATGTTCAGGTTCTCTGTTGAGTTTACCTTGTAAAACCGGAAGCTCTTGTCCGGGAATTATATATTTGAATTCAAAAGAATCCACAGGGGGATCATTTTTTTCATTTTCAAATCTACAAAAACAGCAAAGTCTTGCTATTATAG
>DATBTE010000171.1:0-12979 GCA_036559425.1 Pseudobdellovibrionaceae bacterium
AGCTAACGACAATAGCAAGCGTTGGAGACATTGATCAAGAAGCCCTCTTTGTATTCAAAGTTTCCTCTTTTTTTAAGCGAACGCTAAAAAGACCCACACCTAGCATCACCCAAGTTCTAAAAAACAGAGGATGCCCCAGAACAAAGCCAAAACCCCTAAATAGCAGAGCCAGGGGGTTATCCAAATAAGAAAGTTTCCTTTCTTGATCTCTCCCGGCCCCATTCTCAAAACATCTTAAGGAGCGAAGAAAATCTTCTCGTAATCCTCGCCTTTCATTGAAAGCCCGACGGGCTCTGGAAGCCAACTCCCATAATTTTACATTACGACGCAAACTAGAGACACCTACTAAATTACCGCCATGCTGACGATATAAAACCAAGGGTTCTTTTAAACCTAAAACTTTACCATAAACACAGGCGTGCATCGCAATCCACATATCATGATGGTACATTTCCGCATGAGGTCTTAAAGGGTAAAATGGCAAAGCTGTCTTAAGAACCTCTTTACGAAACATGGTTGTACAACCCGTAATCAAATTTCTGAAAAGCAATAAATCAGTGGAAGCTTCCAGAACATTACGCCCTTCCAGCTCCCAACATGAATTCACAAAGACTCTGTTTTTCTCATCAATAAGGGACTGATCCGTATGTACTAAAAAGACTGAAGGATCCTTAAAAGCCCGCAACTGAATCTCGAGTTTTGTTGGAATCCAAATGTCATCTTGATCACAATAGCAGACAAACTGAACTTCTTCGGGCAATAAACTCAACGCACGCTCAAAAGTCTTAAAGCTTCCTTGGTTAGAGCTATTACGGTGGATCTGAAAGCGGGGATCATCGGCGATAACATCCAATATTATCTGATAACTTTTATCATTTGAATTGTCGTCCACCACGACACATTTCCAATTCTTAAACGTCTGATTTTTTAAAGAAGAGATTTGTCCTAAAAAATAAGAAAGACTGGGATTGTACGTTGCCATTGCAATCCCTATCAGCGGAGCGTCACTCGATGGATTTTCATTATTTGCCAACAATCCTACCCCGTCCTTTCTTTCATGCACGGTATTTACTCAATTATATAAACTTTTTGCTTTAACAACCCAAAGTAAACCCGACGACCAAAGATCTGGCGCTTCAAAGAGTTTAGTACATACAGCGCTCTTCGCCTTAGCACAAAAAGAGGTGTCAAAGCCGACGCTGTAACTAACATAATTGTAAATACAAAACTGGAAGGAAGTAAACGGTAATCATATTCCTTTAATAAGCTCTGCAATTCAAAATAAAGGGCACGTCCTTTGTCTTTACTCATTGCCGACGTTTTCAGTAAACTGACCAAAATCTCTCTCTTAATTCGAGAGTTCGCTATGAAATCTCGAATAAGGTCCGTATTCAACTGAAACTTTTCAGCTTCAAGCAAAGGCTTTAAGAGTGAGTCCAGACTTCCGACCACAAGGTCGGTATTTTTACTTGCAGATTTTAATAGATTTCCGGAGTGAACCCGGTAAATACTGGAGTATTGGCTGACAACCCCCACCCTTCCCCTTAGGCAAAGGCGCAGAAAAAGCTCCGTATCACAAGACAAGTTATTCGAATTCAAAAAAGCCCCACACTCTGCAGAAAGCTTTCTATCAAAAAGAACATTGCATAAAGCAAAGTCCTGCGGCCGCACGGTTCCCCGTTTTGAAAAAACCAGAACCCCCTTTTCTATGTTATGAAAGGGAACTTTCAGCTTCGTAAGAGTCCTTAAGCCTTCATCATAAACATAACTATTTGAATAAACGACCGTTACATCCTTTGAAGTCTTAATGAGCTGCACCGCTTGCGAGATAAAATAGGGATTGGTCAAAATATCATCGTCAGACAAGATGACAAACCAATCGCCGGTCGCATATTCAAAAACCGCCTTATGCCAGTTCCTGACCATGCCTATATTTTCAGAGTTTTTGAAATACTTTACCCGTGGGTCTTTGAAAAAATACCGCGCGACTTCAGAAGTGTAGTCTGTGGAAGCATTGTCAGAAATGACCACTTCGAGATCTGCATAGTCTTGCGTGAGCGCACTTTCAATAGCTTCCACCAAGAAACTCGCTCTATTAAAAGTAGGTATAATTATACTAACCCGCACTCAAGCTCCTGCGTTTAATAATCAATAAAGCAGATAAGGTGAATAAGCTGAAACTAACAATTTGAAATCCGGCAGTTGTGAAAATCAATTCTAAACCATTTTCGATTTTATGAATCCGACTCCACAAGAAAAATAGAAAAATAAAAGTGAAATTGACACCAAAAAGAACCAAACTGCTCCGCGTCGCAAGGATAATCCCCACCGCAAGAGTTTCTATTCCCATAATCAGATACCAAAGAACAACTCCCAAATAAACGAAGCGGATTTCATCAATCGTTGAGACCGCAAAACTTTTAGCAACAATCGACAGAGCAAAAGGCGTCAAAATATAGACGGCAAAAGCCATGACAAAAAATAAGCTTAAAAAGGTCTTTAAAAAATGGAGAATGTTCCCGCGCATTTCTATTTTATTCCAATTCGACACTGCCTTTGCGCAGCGCGAATGATAGATCATAACCTGAGGACCTGCGGTAATGGCAAAGACCCCGTCTGCGAGTCTTTTTGCATACTGAAAAATGGAAATAGACCCCGTCGGCATCTGCGAAAGCACGCTGCTAATCAGCGCCTGAACTAGAAAATTATGAATCGCATTGGCCCCCTTTACGGTCGAACTATGGAGGATCAATTCCTTCATCTTGAGCCAATCTGAACGAGAGGGTTTTATTAAGAATTTTCGATTGTAAAATATAAATCCGCCAAGAAACGTCAAAAAAACAGAAAGAGACAAATTACCGAAAACTTCTAGATTCGTGACTCCCAAAAGGGTCGTGACCACCAGGCAAACCAATAATATAAAAGAGCTCACGGCAGAGAGCAGATAAGCTCGGCCATATTTTTCATCCAAGGCCCATTTTGCCCTTAAAACATGCAAAGAAGGGCTCATCACCAGTTGAGGGGAAAGACAAAAGAGTAAGTATCCCGCAAGAGTTCTGGCCTCCTCCGAAAATCCTGAGGCAACCAGGATTAAAAAATATTTTGAAAGTCCCATGAAGACCAGAGCAAAAACCGCTCCGCTCATGAGAGACCACGTATATGCAAGTTGGAAAAAATGATCCGCGTCCTTTTGATGTTTTTTTCGCTCGTCCGCATAAAAATACAGAACTTGTTCCACACCGACCAAAGACAATTGCGCCAGAATGGAGATCGAAGCGGTTGCCAGCAATAAAATGTCAGACTCTTTGCTAGCAGAATATTTATACCAAACCAAGGCCGTTACTGAAAGTCCACAGGCCACATTTAACAATGAGATCAGGCTGTAGACCCAAGACTTTCCTTTAAATGAAAATAACCTTTTCAGCATCAGACCCTATCTATTTTTTAGAGAGCATTCTTGAAATAATTTATATAAAAATGACTGCCAATGCTCGAGTGAATACTGAGTCTCAAACCGCTCACGGCCGTACCGCCCCATTTGCGCTTTTTTAGGCGCGTCCATTAAAAGCCTTTCAAGAGCTTCGTACCAGCTCTTCTGTTGAGTCACTAAATATCCCGTCTTCCCGTCTTCAACAATCTCGGAATTAACTCCGACCGGATCGGCTATGACGGCTTTTCCACAGGCCATATATTGAATCAACTTGAAGCCACACTTACCCCGTTCCCAAGGAGAATCCAAAAGGGGCATAACCCCCATATCAAAAGACTGCACCAGAACCACCTCCTGATCCTCACTCCAAGGAAGGGATTCCACGGGCACCTCACTCCACTCAACCGTGGCTCCGACAACTCGAAATTTAAAAGAGTATTTCTGACTGAGTTCAAAAAGAACGGGCCTCAGTTTTTCAAGATAAATAGCTGTGGACATAGATCCAATCCATCCGATAATCGGAATTGGATTTTCAATCTCTTTCGGCATAAAAACTTTTTCAGAAACCACCGTGGGAATGGTGATCACTTTTTTAGCACCCGCTCTGCGCCCTCGAGTTGCAAGATACTCATTTCCGGCCACCACAACCTCAGAAGAGCCCATCACCTGATCGCACTTTGTACCTAACAACTTCCGCACCCAAGCAGCACGATGAGTGTCATACTGATGGAAAATAGCATCATCATAATCCACAATATAAGGAGTTTGGAGCCTTCTTAAAAACCATCTTTCAAAAAACCACGGAATCCAGGGGAAAAGCTCTTTTTCAATCCATAAGATATCAAAGTCCCGGGCAAACAGAAGAACCTGAAGGCGATGAATATAAGCTTTGAATACACTCCAAAGACGGCTCTTTTTAGAATACAAACGATCTAAATACCCATCATTAAAAAGGGCTTCCGTAGTCAGTTCCACCCCCTGCTCTTGAAGATACGGGAAGTACTGAAACATTCTATAACGGCTTGAAGCCCCCTTGCGAGAGTATTTGCTTAAAACTAGGATTTTCACTCAAGCCTCTTCATCAACTCTCTTGCTTTCAGCCTTTAAAAGGATTCACAAAGTCTTGAAATTTCGGAAATTGCAGATCTCGATTCGAAAGAATAACTTGCTCACCGGGCCATTTGAAACCAAATGAATTCCAAAGCACCCCTTGGTCAGAATCCTTGTGGTGATGGGTTTCAACTATATAACAAATTATACTATTATCTTCATAAGTATAAAAACCATGGGCGCAGCCTTTTGGGATAAATAAAGTGGTTTCGTTCAAAGCCGTTAACTCCATCCCAATGGCTTGGCCATAGCTTGGAGAGCTTTTGCGCAAATCTAATACCACATCCAAAACTCTTCCGGAAATACAACTCACAATCTTTGCATGATCATGAGGGGGCGTTTGAAAATGCATTCCCCGCACTACATTTTTATGGGAATTTGAGAAAAACACTTCAGCCACCGGAATATTAAGTCCCAAGGATTTAAATATTTCACTTGAATACATTTTCGTAAAAGAACCGCGTTGATCTTGAAAAAGACTGTTTTTAAAGGTGAAACATCCCTCGATAGCGGTTTCTTTAAATAAATCATTCATGAAGGCAAGCCTCGATCCCTTGAATGAAGGACACCTTTGCGGACCATCCCGGCAGTTGGGGATCTAATTTCTGTGGACTCATAACCTCACGTTGACGATAAGGTTTCGCCCCAAAATCAATCGCAATTTTCTTGCTGAGGACCTTTTCACAAAGACTCACGCTTTCACGCAGACTATAGGCTTCCCCTGAGGCGGCGGTGTAACTTACGAATTTTTTCGGTTCTTGGCCCAAAATCAGTCTTTTCGCGGCGACTTCAAAAGCCTCTACGATATCGCTGATAAAAGTCCACTCGATCACTTGTTGACCTGCAGAGAGTTGAAGTTTCTCCTCTGTCCCCGCAATACTTAAAAGTTTCGGGAGCAATTTACCCCTCGGATCTTTGGGACCAAAACTATCCGAAAGCATCAGGTTCAGGACACTCAACTGATGGGCGGAACTATAAAACCTCAAAATACTCTCGAAGGCTGTTTTTGTCGCCGCATACAAACAAGCGGGCACTTCTCGTTGCCCCTCATAGTATTGCCATAAGGTTCCCGTATTCACCAAGTTCAAGACCTTATGACGAACCATGGCCTCCACCACTTGAGTGCCAAAAGTAATATTACTTTGGATTAAAGACGGAATATCCCCTGACTGGTGCTCCGCTTTAAAAAGCGTTGCCAAGTGGATCACCACATTCGGTTTAAAGTCCGCCATTTTTTGATCCATGTCTTTCATGCTGTCGTGGCGACCAATGATTTCTAGCTGCCACCCTTGTTGACGCAAATAGTGCAAAAGATTTTGACCAACAAAGCCAGTGGATCCCGTCAGAAGCGCACGCATTATTTGCTTCTCACAAAATCAGTAATTGTTTGAGCAGTGTAATCTAAGGCCCCGGTCTTCATTCCGGGATAGACGCCCACCCAGAAGGTATTCGTGGTCACGCGATCCGTTTCCTTAAGGTCTCCGACAACTCTGTAACCTGCACCCGTTCCGCGCAGTTGATCAAACATAGGCTGACGAATCATATTCCCCGCAAATAACATTCTCGTTTGAATCTTCTTATCTTCCAAATGACGGACAATTTCATCCCGCGAAAAGGCCGCCCCTGGGCGCACCGTTAACAAGAATCCAAACCAACTAGGATCTGAGTTCGGAGTCGCATTGGGCAATACAAAGCAATCAGACAAACCCGTTAAAGCCTCGCGGAGAAATTTAAAGTTTTTTCTTCGCTTCGCACTAAACTCCTCCAACTTATCCAATTGAGCCAAACCAACGGAGGCCTGCATCTCAGTCACTTTCAAATTATAACCGAAATGACTGTAGACATATTTATGATCATAGCCTTCTGGCAATTCACCTAAATTCCAGCCAAAACGTTTTTTACAAGTATTGTCTTTCCCACTGGGGCACCAACAATCACGACCCCAATCTCGGAAAGACTCCGCGGTTCTTTTTAGGAGCGGATTTGAAGTATAAACCGCGCCGCCCTCACCCATGGTCAGGTGATGAGGAGGATAAAAACTGCTGGTCGCCAAATCACCAAAGGTTCCGGTATACTTGCCATTATAACGAGAACCCAGGGCATCACAATTATCTTCTATAAGCCAAAGACCGTGTTTCTTACAGAAAGCACTCACCGCCTCCAGATTAAAGGGGTTGCCGAGAGTGTGGGCGATCATCACCGCCTTGGTCTTTTCACTTCGCGCCGCCTCAAGATAGGAAACGTCAATATTGTAGGTCCCATCTTCTACACAGATATCGACAAAAACAGGAATGGCACCATACTGAATCAGCGGATTTACCGTGGTGGGAAAGCCGGCGGCCACAGTGATAACTTCATCGCCTTTTTTAATCTGTCGATCTTTCAATAACGGAGACGTGAGCGCGCTAAAAGCCACTAGATTTGCCGAAGATCCGGAATTCACCAGAAGAGAATATTTTACTCCTAAGAGTTCGGAAAAACGCTTCTCGAAACCATCGCAGTAACGACCCGCTGTTAACCAAAAGTCGAGCATGGAATCCGCCAGATTGACCATCTCCTTTTCATCGTAAACCCGTCCTCCGTAATTGACTCGGGAAGTACCGGGAATAAACTCTTCGTTCTGTTTCGGCGCATGAAATTTATGATAGTAGTCAGCAACTAGATTTTTAATATGTTCGCGGGCTTCATTTTCGCTATTTGGCAACACATTATTTGGCAACATGATTCAATTCCTTAGAGTATTCCTCAATCTGTTTATTACATAAATCAAAGGCACTGCTCTCTTTGTTAAAAAAGTGGCGATACCAGTCAACGGTCATTTGTGCGGTCCTTTGAATATTTAAAAGCGAATGCCAACCAAGATGGTGCTTCGCTTTTGAACTGTCCAATTTCAAATAGAAAGCTTCATGGGGATGTTGTCCTTGATCGACCTCCCACTTTCCCCCCGGCCAATGAGCTGAGAGCAAAGTTACAAGCTCACCCACGGTCACCGCATTATCGGCATAGGGACCAAAGTTCCAAGCGGAAGAATAGACACTCGCGCGTTTCTGTGGGGGTTCTGAAAATAATTTCTGTCCTAAAGCTAAATAACCCCCTAAAGGCTCAAGGACATGCTGCCAGGGACGAATCGCTTTTGGATTCCTCAACTTTACTATCTGTGATTTCTGAAAGGCCCCCATCACATCGGGAACGATGCGATCCAAGGCCCAATCTCCACCGCCAATAACATTTCCCGCTCTCACGGTCGCCAGCCCGGGACTTCCAGGCTTTGAGAAGAAAGATTTCCGCATGGCCGTGGTTACAATTTCCGCGCAGGCTTTACTGCTAGAGTAAGGATCGTGGCCCCCGAGCACATCATTTTCTCGATAAGACCAGGCCCACTCAGCATTTTCATAAACTTTATCTGTGGTGATAACGACGATGGATTTTAAATCTTTCAAATGCCTCGCAGCTTCTAAAAGATTGGCTGTGCCCATGATATTGGTCTGAAAGGTTTCCAGCGGATAATCATATGAATAGCGAACCAAGGGCTGAGCCGCCATATGGAAAATAATTTCCGGATTGGATTCCCGCATTGTTTTGTTTAGTAATTCAAAATCACAGATATCACCAATAACAGATTTGATACCCAATTCCTTTTCAATCTCAGAAAAAAGGCTGGGCTGCGTATCGGGACTTAAGGCAAATCCTGTGACGGTCGCTCCGAGCTTTTTGAGCCACAAAGCCATCCAACTGCCTTTAAATCCAGTGTGCCCCGTGAGGAAAACTCGTTTGCCCTTCCAAAAATCAGCACTCATTACCAAATTTTCCATGGAGCCTTTCCAGCAGTCCAGAGTTCTTCGAGATGCTTTTTATCTCTTAAAGTATCCATCGGTTGCCAAAAACCATCGTGGACGAAGGCCTGCATTTGTCCATCGGCCGCGAGTTTTTCCATGGGCTCTTTTTCCCAAATGGTTGCGTCTTCTTTGATGTATTCAATCACTTTACTGTTCAAGACGAAAAATCCGCCGTTGATAACGCCGCCGTCGCCTTTGGGTTTTTCCATAAAGCTTTCAACTTTAGATCCTGCCATTTTCAAAGCACCGTAACGCCCTGGGGGCTGAACCGCAGTGATCGTGGATAATTTTCCGTGAGATTTATGAAACTCAATGGTGGCTTTAATATTTACGTCACTGACGCCATCGCCATAGGTAAAACAAAAGTCTTCATTGCCAATGTATCGGGCCACCCGCTTCAAGCGCCCGCCCGTCATGGTGTCTTCACCGGTGTCGACGACAGTGACCTTCCAAGGTTCCGCGCTATTTTCATGGATTTCCATTTTATTATTTTTAACGTCAAAAGTGATATCTGAATTGTGAATAAAGTAGTTCGCAAAATATTCTTTAATGACATAGGCCTTATAACCGCAGCAAATAATAAACTCGTTTACGCCATGGGCGGCATACATTTTCATGATGTGCCAAAGGATCGGTTTGCCGCCGATTTCAATCATGGGCTTCGGCTTCAAAACACTTTCTTCACTAATGCGGGTCCCCAAGCCACCGGCGAGAAGCACTGCCTTCATTTATCCTCCTCAAAATTATGCCAACCAGATATTTGATCGGATTATTATCTTTAATTGACGCAAAAGCTATCTCAAATTACACCTAAAGCCCTATGAAAATCATTCTTGCAGTAAACACTTTGGGCTCTTTTATTTCTCATCGACGCGGCCTGTATTTGAAGCTCAAAGAAAGTCACGATGTTCGAGTGATTTTGCCGACTTCTGAGACCAAAAACTCCACTCAAAAAGAGATTCCAGAGGCGCAACTTTTAAATATTCCTATGAGTCGAAAAGGGGTCAACCCCTTGACCGAACTTGGCTCAATTGTGGCCTATTACCAACAGTACCGCAAAAACACTCCGGACTTGGTTCATCATTTTACTATCAAACCAGTTATTTATGGCACTCTTGCCGCAAGACTCGCGGGCGTACCAAAAATTGTGAACTCCATTACCGGCCTTGGGTTCGTTTTTACCTCGAACTCCTTAAAAGCTAAAATATTAGGCGTTCTCGTGAAAAATCTTTATCGCTTTTGCTTTTCCAGCCCCAAGGTGCGGGTTATTTTTCAAAATACCGATGATAGGGATTTTTTCGTTCAGCAGCGAATCATTCAAGAAGATCGCTGTTTTCTCGTGGAAGGCTCGGGCGTCGATGTCCATAAATTTACGCCCAGCCCCAATAGTGACAGCGTCATGGGGCCAAAAATACTTCTCGCCTCCCGATTGCTGATTGAAAAAGGGATCTTCGAGTTTATTGAAGCTTTAAAATTGCTTAAACGGAAAAATCTTCAGTTCGAGGTGGTCATCGCCGGAGATATTGATCCCGGAAATCCTGGCTCTATTTCTGAATCCCAATTCAATGAATGGAAACGCTCTGGAATTGCAAATTTTTTGGGATTTCAAAAAGACATGGTTTCGATTTTAAAATCCATCGATATCGCCTGCCTGCCTTCTTACCGGGAAGGTCTGCCCATGGCTCTTCTTGAGGCTATGGCCGCAGGCAAACCCCTGGTGACCACGGAGGCCCCTGGCTGTCGCTCCACCGTCAGAGAACAAAAAAATGGTTTTCTGGTACCGATTAAAGACCCGCAAGCCCTCGCCAAGGCCCTGGAAAAATTAATTTCCAACCCCGCCCTTCGTGAGCAAATGGGAGAGGAATCTCGAAGAATTTCTGTCGAGTTGTTCTCGACTGAAAAAATCACCTCTGAAATTATTAAAATATATTCTGTTTGACCGCCCTATGAACTTTATCCCAATAAGGAAGCTGCACGTTCAAGGGCAATTACAGTGCTCTCCCCAAAAGGGCGAGCCAACAGCTCAATGACTTCTTCCGCAGCGAAAATACGATTTCTACCCATTCCTGTACGCTCTCTCAAAATTCTTGCATCGCAAAGTTGGTCTATCGCTCTTTTTGCAGCCGGCTGACTGATCTTAAGCCGTTTTTCTAATAGTTTCACCGAAAGTATTGGATTCTCAAGTATAACTTTTAATGCCCGAAGCGAGGCAGATCCTTGACGGAAATTACCTTTCTTTACCCAGCTATCAGGAAGGCTGACCAAGGCCTCTTTTGTTTTTTCCGCTTCCTCGTAAGATTCAATAATGGCTTTACAGAGGAAATGAACAAGAGGAGCTTCATCACACTTCATTTGTGCAGCCTGAAGACTTAAATAGTAATCTTTCTTTTTTGCTTCGATATAACCTGAAATATAAAGCGGCGCGAGCCCCTCACTCACCATATATAACACCATTAGAATTCTTCCTACACGACCATTGCCATCAGCGAATGGATGTATGGCTTCAAAATGCCAATGGCCTTTTGCCATCCTTACCACTAAACCTGGCCCTAGACCTGCCCGACTCATTTCCAGGCTGTCTTCATCTTTCATCCAATCTAAGTTTTGCTTGAGGCATTTCCGCAAATATTTTGGAGGAACGGGATTATAAGTTGAATTTTCCGGCCTATTCAGGCCTCCTATTGTCGCGTAATTATTTTTACCAACCTCATCACGGAAGAGCCCGGCTTTTCCGCGAAACTCCGGATCCCTCGACATCATCTCGACATGCAGTTTACGAAGTAAATCCTCGGTAAATATTTGCGGACCTTCTTTTGAGGCAAGGCTAAAAGATTTTTCCAGAACATGCGCATAGGCAATGACTGAAGCTTGAGCTGACTTTTCCTTCCTATTTATCTGATCTCTAGGCGTCAATAGTTGATCAATGGTGGAAAAGGTTCCTTCCATACGAGAGGACTGAAGAGCCTCACGTTTAACTAAAAGTCCTAAAACCAAACGATCGAAGTCTGTAAGAGCCTCGAATTTCTGGAGAGACCCCAGAATCTCATTGGCCTTACGTAATAAAGAAACACTCAGGCCAAAAGGCGCTTCTTCGCTCAGTGGCGGCGGTATTACAAACCATACATTTTCCAAACTTGGAGGCGGACCTTTTTCTATTCCGTAACCTTGCTTGTTAGGGTATTGAACTTGAAGCTTTTGGTGAAGGTCCGTGCGTTTCATAAAGTTATTTATAACACACTATATATAACGTTGATATATTAAAGTTATATATAAGACGGCCCATATAACTTTTCAGGTTTTCAAAAAAGCTTCCCGACGCACAACGATCGTTGCATCATTTTTAATTTTAAAAAATTAAACATTGACAGCTGTCTATAAAAATATCCCCTTAAAGACGGCTGAAAATCCTCACCTCTGGACCGCGATGTGACACAACTATCGAGCAACCCTGTATCCTTCACCGCTAACTTGAACACAATGTCGTATGTTCTTTAGATGTTCTTTAGAATCTTAATGCCTCTCAACTTGAAGCGGCCCAAAATTGTAGTGAGGTCTTTTCAAACCCCTCCATGGAAGTTCGACTGACACTTTATGAAAATACTGGCAAGCCTTTAAAGTTGGTAAATCGGAAAACTCCCGAAAAATTTGTTTCAATCATTCAAGAAATTAATACGAAAATTGCTAAAAATCTTATTTTGCCTCCCTTTGTTGATTTGAATATCACCGACCTCGGCGATATGCCTTTTGCTGTGGCCAAAAAGCAAGTTGTAAGCGTAAGTGAACGCTATAGCGTGGTGACTAGAAAAGGGAACCGCTATACTTTGACCACCACTCAAAGCATTCCAATTCTTGCCCATGAGTGGGGCCATGTGCTTTTCTACGAAAGTGCTCGTGTTCATTTTGAATTTTTAGAAAAAATTGACATGCTTGATGTTAAGTTGGACGAAATAAAGAGCAAATTACAAATTGCATACAAAGAAGCAATGGACTTGGAAAAATCAGCAAACCTTTATCCGGACAAAGATGCTTATCGCAAGCTCATGGAAGAATCACAGACTGAATATTTCAAATTAGTTGAGGAATCGGAGCTTATTAAGGGTCAGCTGAACCAAATCAACGAAGTTTTTATTCCTTATAAACTTCGAAGCGGTCCCTATGATGAGTTTTGGGGCGATGTTATTTCCATGCTATATACTGAAAATCCCGCAGCCATATATAACACATTAGATATGCGGGCCGATGATGCGTATATTTCGGCCGAACGTCGTAAAGAAATAGTACGACGAAATCCAGTTGCCCATATTAATCATTTGAGCAAACCGGAATCTATCCATACTAAACTGCGCGAAGCCATGGAATTTTTATGGGATCAGTATTTGAAAAAACCTTCAGTCATGAAACGCAAGGCGGATATAGCGCCAGCTGTGTTAAAAGCTTTATTCAGTGAGCTTCAGTGGGCGATGAGTTTTCCACTTAAAGAAGATTTGGAAACGGAGGATCCACTCGACGTAGGTTTTATGAAAACCCAAAATGATCGATTGAAAAAAGCACTGCAGCGCGAACTTGCTGACTTTAAATGATCCGTAAATTATTTCAATAGATT
>DATBTE010000172.1:0-12663 GCA_036559425.1 Pseudobdellovibrionaceae bacterium
CGATGCCGCAGCCATGGACGTAAGCCATGCCGCACTGGTCAGGATCAGGAAGATCACAAACTTTCTTAACCTCATTAAACCGACTCCACTAGATATGGTATCGGCTCTTTTTCAAAATTTATTGAAAGGAACTTGTTGAAATATTATAGGGCTTAAAAAAGAGATTCCCCCTATGAGACAGATTAGGGAACATAGTGAGAAACTTCCGTTGTATATCTTTACTTTTCGACAGGAGCTGCTTTTAATTGGCCGCGGAACTTATCTAAAAACTCTTTCCAATCCGAATTCCGCTCTTTTCTCGCTAGGATTTCCCCCTTTGCGGACAATAAGTAAAGACTCGTGGAATGGGTAAAGTCCCCGCCCCCCACTTCTTTATAGCTGAACCCTAAAATAGCCGCCATTTCTCGTACTTGATCTTTATCCGAGGTCAACAACTTCCAACGCTTATCAAGGTGCATTTTTTTATGATATTTTTGCAGAACCTCGGCAGTATCCCGGACAGGGTCAATGGAAAAAGTGAAATATTGAATTTGCTCCCTTTCTTTTTTATTTAATTGGGAATCAAAAAACTTCATATCTGAAATCATTAAAGGACAAGCCCCAGGACAACTTGAAAAAGTCATGGTAACCACGGCTGGCAAGCCACTGAGATCTTTTAAAACTAAAGATTTATTTTCCTGAGTCGTCCAACTTTGCTCAAGTTGATAGATGGATTTTGAAGGGACTTGATCCTTACTTATGGAAAGTGCGAAATTTGGCAATCCTAAAAATAGGAACAAAAATAAGAAATTCATTGAGACTTCTCCTTTTTTAAATCGCTTGCACACCTAAATCCTAGATTCCGCATGCAATAGTCTCCTTTGAGTCCGCTGCGAAAACCGTACCTCATAAATGAAGCGTAGGATTTGGAGTCTAAAGAACTCACGGATCCCCCTCCACAAAAAAAGCCGTCCGTTCGATCCCCTTTCGATCTTGAATCAGAAGAGATCATGACTGAGCTAAAATCTTCAATCCATTCCCAGATTAAACCATGCATATCATGCACGCCAAATTTATTGGGTTTTCTTAAACCCACTTTCTCAATAGGCTGATCACCTGTTTTGGCATACCATTCTAATAATTCTTTTAAAATATCGGGGTTCTCGGGGTCAGAGGCATATTCCCATTCGGCAATTGTGGGTAATCTTTTTCCCAAAGTCTGACAATATTTCTTGGCCACAAACCAAGACACATAAGTGACGGGATTAGCCCCCATTGTTTTTAGCTCATCCCCTGAGAGGACTTCGGACTTCCAATCCTGGAGATAGCGCTGATCTACGTATAAAGAAATTATTTTATTTTTCTTAAATGAAGGATTTTTCAAAATAAATTCATTAAAATCCGCATTTGTGACTGGATACCTATCCAAATAAAAAGGATGGATCTCGATATCCTGATCTTTTAATTCTTTAAAAAAAGGTTTGAATTTTCCAGCTGGAATTAAAATCTGATCTGCACTCAATGCGCTAGTCCAAGACCCATTAAAAAACATAACAAGAATGAGGCTAGCGATTGTTTTCATAGAATTATTTTCGAACCGATTTAACTTCTGAAGGCGTTACCTCGTCAGATTTATTACCCCAAGAGTTACGAACGTAAGAAAGCACATTGGCAATATCTTCGTCATTCAATCCTAAGGCCGGCATCACTCCATTGTACTCGACTCCATTGATCACAGCCTTTCCTTGCATGCCGTTTACTATGGTGCTTATTGCACGCTTTTTATCGGCCATTAAGTAATCAGATTTTGCCAGCGGAGGAAAGGCACCACTTAAGCCCTTGCCGTCAGCTTGGTGACAAGCGGCGCAGTTCTGAGTAAATACTATTTTTCCTGCGGCAATCCTCTCCTCCAAATTTTTGGCAAAGATTTTCTCAGGAACTTTCCCAGCAGGCATCGTTTGCGTAGCTCCACCTTCTGGCAAGTAGACCGTGTCTGACTGTTTCCCAGTATAAATCATAGGATCTTTATCGCCCACAACCTTTAACATTCCTAAAGCCCCCTTATTAAAAGCTCTAAAAATGGCGTGATCCACCAAAATATATGTTGAAGGAATATCAATTTTAAAGTCAACGATGACGGAGCCACCGGGAGGCACCACTGTGGTTTGCACGTTTTCTTGGACCACCTTTGTTCCTCCTTCCACATAAACCTTGTCGAAAATTTCTCCGATCACATGAAAATTTGAGGCTATGTTAGGTCCTCCAGTGCCAAAGAAAATTCTGACTTTTTCCCCCACTTTCGCATTCACTGAATTGTCCCCGGCTAAAGCACCTACACTTCCGTTAAATACAACGTAATCAGGCTGTTCTTTAATTGCTTTCTCCATATCAAATGCTTGAAGGCCCTTTTCACCGTATTTTCCTTTAGTGTAAAAATCCGATTGAACCACATAAAATTCTTTATCTACTTTAGGTAAGCCTTGCTCTGGTTCTACATAAATCAAACCATACATGTCGTTTGCAATATGCATCCCCACGGGGGCCGTTGCACAATGATAAACATAGAGTCCCGCATTCAAAGCTCTAAAAGAAAACTTAGAGCTATGTCCCGGAATGGTCATAGAGCCCTCAGCGCCCCCGCCCTGTCCTGTGACCGCATGCAAATCAATATTATGGGGCATTTTACTAGAGGGATGATTATGAAGATTAAACTCAACATAATCGCCGACGCGGATTCGTATCATAGGACCCGGAACGGTACCACCAAAGGTCCAGAAGTTGTATTCCACTCCATCGGCAAGCCGACCCGTAACTTCTTTTGTTTCCAGATCGACTTTCACACGAGCGGGAGTCCTTCGGGTTATTGGAGGAGGGACCTTGGGGGCCGTCGTAAGAATAGCTGTTTCTTCTGGAAAATTTTTAGGGTCCGCATATTTGGAATTCACAGCGGACTTTGCCAATGAAACGCTTGAGAGAATTAACAAACAGGTTGTAATAAAATATTTTTTCATAAAGCCCCTCCTTTAAGCCTTTTTAGCCCATGAATTACAATAGCCATTAGCTACTACAAATTTATTAGGGAAAATCGCGCAGGAACCGACCTCTTTCCCGTTCTTCTTTTCGGGTTTAACAAAAAGTATGCAGTTAGCACATTTATTTCCCGCAGCCTTTGGAGATTTGGTGGATTCTTCGACGTAACCAACAGCTTTAGCTGTGGCCTCGCTCGGATCGACCAGTTGCGAACCCGCATCGCCAGACTTCTTGCGGCGCCCTTCTTCGGCGAAAGCCATCTTACCTGTAAATGCAGAAATTAAAGCTGGGGCAGCAATGGCCACGCCAGAAATTTTAGCCATATTTTTAAAAAACTCTCGTCTCTTCATAAGTCTGTTCATAGGTCTCTCCATAGGAACTCCGATCGTTATCGAGTGGATTGCATGCCTCATTCTCGTCAAATTCGAGAAAATGAGACATGATTCAAATCAAATTTTCTGCGTTTTAACATATTGCAAGATATTATATGATCATATATAGATATAATATCCACTAAGAAAGGTTGACTTTAAGTGTCAAAACTTCCCCCAGCCCCTACTGAATTTTGTCCCATTTGTTCAAGCCATGAAGAAAAAGTGACCGACCAGATTCTGCAAATTGTGCAAAAGAAATCTTATGCAAAAAATTGTGTTATCTTTGAACAAGAACAAGAGGCCAGTGGAATTTATCTTATCCAAAAAGGGAGCGTAAAAATTTCTCGTATTTCACCCCTAGGGAAAGAGATCCTCATTGAAATTCTCAGTGCCGGAAAAACCTTTGGAGCCAGTGGTCTCTTTGGTCAGGGACGCCATGCCGACACCGCAACCACCAGTGAAAATTGCGAGCTTTTTGTACTCCCAAAAAAAGAGTTTAAAGAAATTCTCTCCGCCCATCCTGAACTTTACCATTCCGTGATTCAATCCCTGTGCGAATGGATGGATCGACTCAATAATATTATTGAAAATATCAACACCCCCTCCGCCAGGGAACGGGTCGCTTCTTATCTTAAAAGAACTCAACAGGACCAGAACAATATCCTCATCCATCTCAATGGAAAAAAACACGAAGTCGCTATGATGCTCGGACTCAGACCTGAGACCTTTTCAAGAGCCCTGGCAGAGTTGGAAGCAGAAGGCATTATTAAAATGAATCACAAACAGATTCAGATCCTGCTTCCTGTAAAACTTTGAAATAACGTCCGTATTTGCTCCTAAGATTGGCAAAATATTGATCTTAATCAACGAAAACAACCTCTCCTAAATCTATCATTAGCTGTGGTGGAGGGAGATTTCCATGCTTAAGCTCAAAAGTGACACTATTAAAATTCATGAACCTTTTGCCGAATATCTCGGAAATACGCCGGAAATCATCGATTTTGAAATCAGCCTTTTGGATGTCGCAAAACTCAGCGGTCATCTCTGTCCGAGTGTCGCTGGGGCCTTTCTTTTAACTCGAAAAGCCGTTGAACTGCTTTATCCAGACACCAAAGTCTGCATTCGTGGACAGATGGAAGTTCATCTTCCGGGAGCTCCTGATGAAGGCCCCCTGGGGCCGATGGCTAATGTCATTAGCTATATCACCGGCGCTTGGTCCGAAACAGGTTTCGGAGGACTCGGTGGAACTCGGTACCTTCGAAAAGATCTTCTTCATTTCGCTTCTCCTCTTTGTAAAAAGCGGGAATTTGTCTTCATTCGCTTAGACAACAAAAAAACCGCTTCGGTTTTTTTCAATCCAAAACCGATTCTACAAAAACTTACAAATAGCGAAAAGACTTTTCAAGAGTCTTGGCAGGCGAATGTTGAAGCTATTCTCAACTCAAGCGATGCGATAGAGAGCTTCTAACTTACAGAGCTGGATTATCGCTGCAAATAAATTTTCAAAAGATGATCAACCAGATCCTCTGGCTGTTTTACGATCTGATAGTTGGAGTACAGAAACATTTGCGCCAGAGTGCTTTTAGCCTGCTCTTCCACTGTCAGGGCGTGAACTTGAATCCGCCGTTGGGTCGCCTGGCGAAGCGCGTGCTTGACGTCCTCAATGCCATAATGACCTTCGTAACGGTCAAAGTCCGTGGGTTTTCCATCACTCAGAAGAATTAAAAACTTTTTACGAGCTTTTACCTTTTCCAGTTGGGCTGAAGCATGGCGGATGGCGGGGCCAATACGAGTGTAGGCTCGTGGTTTTAAACTCCATAATTTTTTCAAGCCCTCGATCCAGCTTTCGTCCCAAGCTTTGACCACTTCCAGGCGACAATCCTGGCGGGTGTGACTATAAAACGCGCCAATTTGAATTTGTTCAGGATAAAGGCCCATGGCCTCGCCAAGGAGATAAATGGCTTCTCTTTCGAAATTCAAAACACGCTTATTATTAACCCAGGAGTCCGTTGATAAACTGGTATCAATCAAAATATAGGAAGCCCAATCGCAATCTCTCCGCTCTCGGCGCATATACAAGTTCTCGGGCGGTGTCTGTCCCGCCTGGAGAAAACTGTAACGGTCTACCATCTTTGACAGATCAATCTCCGGTCCGTCCTTCTGACCTCCTCGCCAGCGGCTCATTGAAAACTGTTTTTCAAGTTGCTGCCTCAGACGTTCAATATCTTTTTTATACTTTTTCCGCAGGCCGAGTCTGGCCTCCTGAAAATCTTCCCTTAGGAATTCTCCTTTAATTACAGACTCGCGCAGGGTACACCAGTCCGGCTTTAAAAGCTTCTTCTGATAATCCCACTCAGGGTAGAGATATGTTTGCAGGCCGTCCTGCGGGCTGGAGATAGCTTCATCTTTAATCTCTGGAACATTGATATTCAAATGAATATCCGCCCGATACAAAGACGCCGCACCTTCTTCCGTGCGGATGACGGACTTCATCTCTAGCTCGTCAATAGCCTCTTCATGCTCTAAGATTTCATCACTGCCATCCATATTTTTAAAGCCGCCATTATAGTCCTCGGCCGTTTTTACTTTTTCAAAAATATGAATCAAAGGACTGTCCTCTTGTTTTTTCAGAGGGATCTTTTTCACTTCCGCTTTTTCACGGATCTTCCCTTGAAGTTCGGTGCCCTGGGGAAATGCACTTTCCTGGGCCCTCAAGGAGTCCGGCAAATCCAACACGGCCTCACCCTCGGCCTGCCTTCGATAAACAAGACCCCAAAGCAGTGGCCAATTTTGATAGTGGGTTTTATTAAGATTCTCTATAGTTAAACTGTTTTCCCAAAGCGCTTGCCAAGGGTCTGGACTCAAGGTTTGAATTAAATCTTCTTCTAACTGAACAAACTGGGGCAGCTCTGCTTGAAGACGCAAGCTCACTCGGCGGAGATTTAAAAAATAAGTTTTCAAGGCCAACTGTTCATTCACCTCAGGATTGGCTGGAAAATATATATTTTCCAGGTCAAAACCAACGGATATGAGGGTTCTGTAAACATAGGCCTGAATATTTTTTTTCTCGTCTGGGCTGAGGCTCATTTTTGCCGGCAGATAAAGGTGCAAGCCTTGAATCCCCCCCCATTTTTCAGCATTATGGATTTCATAAGCCCTGCCCCCATAGGCGCGGGCTAAGGTTTGCAAAACTCCTTTGAGTCCCTCAAGATGAACCACCCCAGGCGCATCAATCGCTGGATTTTTCCAGTCCCTGTATTTCCGGTGAATCCACCCAAAAAGCTGTTCATCAAAGCTCATAATTAAAAAACCAGTGCCGCTAAATTATTGAGACCCTCTGCTATTTCCCCATCATCCGTTAAGGCCTGGACGATGGCAACATCGCAAGCTTGGCGTGGTGAAAGACCTGATTGGATCAACTTTCCCGCACCAATTAAAAGCCGCGTGGATACGGTCTCGGTCAAACCCAGTTCCTGAAGATTTCGCACTTTCTGTCCGAAAAAGACTAGCTTTCCAGCGACACTTTTCTCACAAGTACTTTCAGCTTGAACAATCTCAGTCTCTAATTCCTTATGGGGGTAATTAAAAGACAATCCTAGAAATCTTTGCCGAGTCGATGGCTTCATCTCTTTGAAAGCCTTTTGATAGCCTGGATTGTAACTCACCACCAACATAAATTCTTTTGTAGCTTGCAAAAGCTCATTGCGTCTTTCCAAATAAAGATGACGGCGATGATCCGTCAAGGGATGCAGAACCACCACCACATCTTCCCGAGCCTCGGCGATTTCATCGAGATAAAGGATAGCCCCTTCGCGCACGGCTCGAGTCACGGGGCCATCTTGCCAAACCGTATCGCCCCCCTGAACAAGGTAGCGGCCCATCAGATCAATCGCTGAAGTCTCATCATGGCAGGCGACTGAAATCAGAGGACGACCCATCTCTTCCGCCATTTTTTCAACGAAGCGGGACTTGCCACAACCTGTGGGTCCCTTGATCAGCAAGGGCAACTGGTTGCTGTAAGCATGCTTAAAAACTTCAACTTCATTACGAATTGCTTTATAAAATATCACGTCCCACCTCTCCGTGAGGGCCACCGTATTTTACGAAATTATAGATAAAGGCGATAATGCCACTCGTGAATAAGCCTGCCGCCAAAATAAGTCCAAAGAAGTGCACTTCAAGCTCTTTCTGGGTGGTCAAAAAATCCATACCCATTCGACGTTCTAAATAAACTTGAGTGACTCCCGCAATCCCAAAAGCCACGGTCATTGCAATCATACCCACATTGGAAGTCCAAAAAGCAAAGACTGAGGCTTTGGAATCATGCAACTTACGCCCGGTTAAGGAGGGCATCGCGTAGGTCATAATTGCCAATATCAACATCGCATAGGCTCCCCAAAAAGCCATATGACCGTGCATGGCTGTAACCAAAGTTCCGTGAGTGTACATGTTTACAGAAGGAAGGGTGTGCGCAAAACCGAGAAATCCAGCGCCTACACAGGACATCACTGAACAGCCAATGGTCCAAGACAAAGCCGTCTTGTTGGGATGTTGCCGTCCCCCTTTTTTCGCCAGAGTGATTGCATAGATGGCCATGCCCAAGAAAGCCAAAGGCTCTAAGGCACTAAAAATCCCGCCAATCATCAACCAATACTTAGGAGTTCCAATATAGTAATAATGATGACCAGTGCCGAGAATTCCCGAGAGAAAAGTGAAGCCCACGATGATATAGAGCCACTTTTCGATGATTTCGCGGTCGATACCGGTAAGTTTAATTAATAGGTAACTCAAAATAGCACCCATAATCAATTCCCAAACGCCTTCCACCCAAAGATGCACCACCCACCAACGCCAATAAGAATCCATGGTCTGATTCGTGGTACTGATCATTCCGGGAAGATAAAGCAAAGCCGCACTGAGCAGACCGAAAAACAATACCATGCTCGTCGTGGTTTTTCTTTTCCCCTTCCAGATCGTCATTCCGATCAAATACAGAAACAGCAAAACATCCACGACCACAAAGTAATCCAGGGGACGGGGAATTTCTAAAAACTTGCGACCTTCCCACCAGTTAAGATGAAAACCCACCACTGCGGTCACGCCGACCACCACAAAAGCCACTAGCTGGAGAATCGCCAACTTTGGATGGACCAATTCACTGTCGGCTTCTTCGGGAACAATGTAATAAGCCGCGCCCATAAATCCCGTCAACAACCACATCAGAAGAAGATTGGTATGCGTTGCCCTGGCCACATGAAAAGGGATCCAACGGTGAAGACCCTCGATTCCCATATGATCAAAAGCCATAATAAAGCCATAGACCAGCTGCAAACCCAGGAGCAACATGCAAACTGAGAAAAAGTAATATGCTATTTTTTGCGTTTGATATTTCATATCGTCATCCTACTTGTTTTGCGATAAAAAATCGGCCAAAGCTTGGATGTCCAAATCCTGCAATGGCAATTTCGGCATTTTAGAATCTGCTTTAATTTGAGTCGGGTCCTTTAACCAGGCCATCAGAAAGGCCTTATCACGGCGCGAGCCCACTCCATCGAGTGCAGGTCCTACCTGCCCGCCTCGACCTCCCAGACTGTGGCAAGCAATGCACATTTGATCAAAAATCACCGGGTGCGGAAGAGTCATCGCCACTGCCAAGGGTGGCTTTGCAGGAAATCCGTTGCTATCAATTTCACCAACCCACTTCAAGAAAGAAACTAAGTCTTCACGCTCTTCCTCGGTAAAGTTGTACTTCTGCATCTTTCTTTGTCCGGGATACATAGATTCTGGATCCTGCAACATTTTCTTAATAAAATCGGCTCCTCTCCGCTGAAAGACCTTGGTCAGTTCGGGCGCGTAGTAGGCGCCTTCACCGAGAAGCGTATGACATCCCATGCAATTACTTTTGTCCCAAAGATCCTTTCCGCGGTGAACGCTGACCGTAATATTTTCCTCGTTTGTCCTGGCTGGAACTTGCTTGATGGTGTCAAGGGTTAAGAGAACAAAGGCTCCTCCACACACCGCTGTACCAATCAAAAAAAATGATTTTGCTGCTGATTTTGAAAGCATAAATTTGATCCTTTACTATATTAGATAGATTAGTGAAACGAAGGGGAAAGAACCTTGATCTTGATCAAGTTTAAGTGAATTAATTTTTATTTTAAAGGCCGTTGCCTCACTCAAAAAACTTGGATTATTCACCGAACAAAAACTAACTGAGTTATGGCCAGGACGGCCATAACTCAGCGTTCTCTTGGATGAAAGTAACATCACGTCATCTGACTTTAAATAACCGACTCTAAAATAGAAGCCCCCTGACGAGTCGGGATAATTTTAGGTCCCTGCGGATCATGATAAAATCTGCGAACCGCTTCTTTTTGCCGACCTGAACTAAAAGAAGAAATTCTTTTCAAATAACCAATGACTCTTGTCGCATGATCCACGTCCTCGCTCTTGCATCGAGAACACTGATAAAGAGTTCTTTTATCGATATGATCACAATCGTTGCAAATCGTGAGTTTGACATTCACACACCAGTAATTACATCCGGCCCGAGCCGCCGCGCAAAGAAGCTTATAATAAGCCTCCTTGGTCAGTTTTTCCTCCAGATTAAGATGCAAAGCGGAGCCGCCATCCAAGTATTGCATCATTTCCTGACCGTGCATTTGAATTTTATCAATTGGAGTCACGCTGTCGTCCTCAACCACATAAAAGTAGGAGTTGTAACAATCCCGCGGGACCATCAGACCCTCTTTACGATCCCATTGCGCATTTTTTATACCTAAATTTTCAGCGGGCACAAATTCAGTGTTAAACATATAACCAAATTTATTTTTTGCTCGTTTGTTGGTCTCAAAGATGATTTTTAATTTTTCCCGCACAAATTTTTTGTAACTTGCTTCATTCCGAGCCAAAAGTCCTTGCGATTCCGCCGCCTCCACCATTCCATTGATTCCAATGGTTAAAAACTGTTTATCAAGGCTTATAAAACCCGCTGAATAGGCCGTTAACAAGCCCGCCTTAAAGTATTCCTCCATCAAACGCCGGTAAGCCACTTGATACTTCTGCACTTTTTCAACACACTCTTGAAGATCCAACTTCTTTTGTGTAATACGATTCATATTCATGGTGATGACGTTAATAGATCCCGTCGCGACACCCCCTGCTCCCAATGAATAACTAAAAGTCTTATCGGAAATTTCGTTACGAAGACGGCAACAACTTGCCAAGCTGTCGGCAGACTCGCTCATATACATAAAAAAACTATTTCCTTCGCTGAGCTCCTGAGCGCACATCGAAGCAAAAGCATGGTCTCTTGGCTTTTGCGAATCCACCAGCATGGCGGCGGTGACCACCGGAAAAGTGAGCAGAGCCTTTTTTCTTTCACTATTGAACCAAGTCATAAAATGATTTTGCAGCTTGGAAACCCGTCCCCAATCAGGAACACCGCCATCAGGAAAAACAAAATCCCCGAACAAGGATTTAAAATAATAATGATCATAAACCGAAATGTTCCAAAAAACGGATTGATACCCCCGGGCCGCCGCCGGTTGGTTTACGGCGTAAACGACGTGCTGGAGATGATTATCTATAATCTTGGTATGAGTATTTAAATAATCAGCTCCGTAGTCCTTACTAGCAAAGTGATCAAAGTACATGAGCCACTCAACTGTCGCGACAGCCCCGGCAAATTGGGAGGAAATAGCAAATACCAAATTCACAAAGGTCCCACAAAAGCTCTCCAAATGCTTAGGCGCTTCGGACTCCCCGCCCAGTTTTTTTAAGCCGTCGATCAATAGCGGATACATGGAAATAGAAGCACAATAAGGTTTCAAAGAGGTCTCGTCATGCACATAAATTTCATGTTCTTGAATTTGTCTCACATATTCACAGGCCAGTTCTTTATCAAAAATTTCAGAGATCTTATTGGCCACCAATTGGCGATTCACTTGGATATTAATGTCTTTATTGATTTCCGCCTCTAGCGTGGCGATATTTTTATGAGCGACGTTGGCATTGGCATCCAGCTTCGAGCCATCCGCCGCATTTTTAGCGTGGAGATAGCTTTCTATAAAATTTATTTTTTGCTGAATTTGCTCATCAGTGAGACGGGTCAACATAGAAACTCCTTTTTTTATTATGATGGGGGTTGAAAAAGATGATTAAGAATTTGTTTTTTATTGAGATCTAAAAAAATCTGATTGGTCATTGGCGAAGCAAGCCCCCCCAATGCCGGATTCCAAGGGCCAAGCTTTGCAAAATCTAAGTTTTGCTCTAAGACTTTTGGAATCTTTTCCAGACCAGTATAGAGAGCCGTCTTATATTTTAATTTCCGAGCGATTTTAAGAAAAGCATTGAGCTGGGCAAGATGCCATTCTCCCCCCATGAAAAGTACACAGCTGACATAGCCCTGATAGCGTTCCAGCAAGTGCCTATAGAACTCAGAACTCAAATCCTTTCCATTTTTTTGGGTCCAGAGTTCCGGCGAGTGACATCCCTGACACTGAAGAGGACACCCGCATACGTAAAACGCCAAGCTGATTTCGTCGGGAACTTCCTGAAAGACTATATCGTACTTGTAGATATTCATAACCACGTCCTCTACCCCTGAGGTTAACAACCACTTTTTTTAAATCACTAGGGATTGTGGTTTTTGTTGACCTGAGACACTAGATACACCGCAAACAGGCTCAAAAATTGATCTAGATCAATTTTGAGTCTTATCAACTTGTGGGGATTTTCCAAGCATGACAGCCTAGGAACGTGGAGGCAGCATGTTCGATAAAATTAAAACAATACAATCTCTCGAGCTCTTTCAAGATGTTAAACAGGAGGATCTTGTGGTCATCGAGAAACTGGCTGAATGCCTCCATATTAAAAACAATGAAACCTTGTTCCACGAGAAAGATCCTCAAAAAAATGTCTATGTTATCGTCTATGGCTCTTTTAAAATACTCAGCAAAGACCAGCAGGACAATGTGGTCATTTTTAACTTTCTTGGAAGAAATGAGGTGCTGGGAATATCCATGGCCCGCTTAGCCAATCCCCGATTTCCAGTTTCAGCCGTCGCCAACGAAGAAAGCTGTGTTTTGAAAATCAGCGTGGCCGATTTTAATAAATTGTTTTTAAAAAACCCTTTGCTTGAGTCGAGGATTCAGCTTCAGCTCGCGCAAAGATTTTTGGATTTTCAAGAAGACCGCTGTTTGAGAAAATCCCTGGCCTCACAAAGACTCGCCGAGTTCATTTTGCGCACCCTCGATCGACAACCTCAATCATGCCGTCA
>DATBTE010000173.1:0-13652 GCA_036559425.1 Pseudobdellovibrionaceae bacterium
TTTTCTTCAAGTGCTTTAGTGTCCTGACCGGGAACCAAGGAAATCTTTATGGGATTCCCTGAAGTTCCAACTTCTGATTGCGAGGTGCAATTTACAAATATAAATAGGCTAAGAAACAAGATAATAAAATTTTTCATAAGCATTTAGAGCCACTCTCCCAAGTGAGAAAACAATCTCTGCATAAATTGTTTTCTATCTACAGGATCCCCTATTAACTGCTGCAGACTTACCATGGTCTCTTTTGTAAACCCACAAGGCCTTAACCCTTGAAAAGCCAGCGGGTCTTGATCGAGATTCACCGCCGCCCCATGAAAACTCACCCATTTGCGGACGCCAATTCCTAAAGAGGCGATCTTTTGGTTTCCAACCCAAACACCGGTCTCTTCAGTGGCGGTTTCTAATTCAGATTTTTTCTTAAGACTACGTCCTTCAGAAGGAATGCCGTACTCCTGTAAAGTTCTTACGATGGCGGTTTCGAAGTTTCTGAGAAACGCGCCCACATCCCTAGCAGGGCGGGCTGGCGAAGCTCGATTTAAATTTATAATGGGATAAACAACCAATTGAGAAGGTCCATGATATGTAGCCCGGCCCCCTCGTGAAATTTCCATGATGGGACCTTGCCAAGCAAAGACATCACCCTCTTTGGTGCCTCTGCCTAAAGTGACAACCGGAGGATGGGAACAAAATACGATGGTCCCGGGCTGATCTTTTTCTGCGATTTCAGCGACTAATTTCTCCTGAAGCTCAAGAGCTTGGGAATACTCCATCAAACCCCAGTTTTGGATTTTATAGGGCACAGACTGTTCAATGAACTCTTCTTGTTCCATAAATTTATTTCGACTTTTCAATCATGGCCTTCATGAAAAACTCACCGGCACGGTATGAGCTTCGCACTAAGGGCCCCGATGCCACATAAAGAAATCCCAAGTCTTCAGCTGTCTTCTGCCAGAACTGGAATTTTTCCGGAGTTACATACTCCTCCACCTTCAAATGATTTTGGGTCGGCTGTAAATATTGACCGAAGGTCACAACATCGCAATGGATGTGGCGAAGATCTTTCAGAGTTTGAAGAATTTCCTCATCGGTCTCACCAAGACCCAGCATTAAGGAGGTTTTTGTAAATCTTGTGGGATCGAATTTCTTCACAAGTTCAAGCACGTGCATGGATTGTTTATAGGTCGCTCGTGGATCACGAACATATTTTTGCAAGCGATCGACGGTCTCAATATTATGAGCAAAGACATCAGGTTTAGACTCAGCCAGCTGAGTAATTAACGCATCCATACCGCGAAAATCAGGAGTGAGAATTTCCACAATCACATTCGAGTCCAGCTCTTTAATTGTACGCACGGTACGAGCAAAGTGCTCCGCGCCCTGATCAGGCAAATCATCTCGATCGACTGAAGTAATGACTACGTACTCTAGCCCCATCTGCGCAATGGAGTAGCCGACTTTTTCTGGCTCTAAGGGATCCAAGACGCCTCTGGGGTTTCCCGTTTTGATATTACAGAATTTACAGCCCCTGGTGCAAACCTCTCCCATGAGCATGAAGGTCGCTGTGCCACCGGCCCAACACTCGCCCATATTAGGGCATTTTGCTTCCTGACAGACCGTCGCCAACTTCAGATCCCCCAGCATTTCTTTGATCCGAGTGTAATTTTCACCGGTGGGAGCTTTTACTTTCAACCAATTTGGTTTAGCGATAACGGGAGCGCCCTTAGATGGAGTTTTCAGTTTTGTTGAGGTGTCTAACGGCATGGCAAGTGTCCTTTTTTAAAAATCAAATAAAACCGTTTTAGAGGGCAAAAAAGCCAGAGGCAAGCAATATTATCATGGCCTCCCTATTGCAAAAAGAACCTTTTCCCAATAAAAGTTCCCTAATATCACCACCAAAAGCTCAAAGGATCTTAAGTGGAAAGTTCTAATCCCCAAGGACGAGAAAATTTAGAGCGCCTCACTGGCATCGTCGAAAGGATCACTTACCATAATCCTGAAAATGGTTGGACGGTGATGAAAGTCACTCCTTTTCGGGATCCCACGAAGCTCGTTGCCGTCCTGATCCACCAAGTGAAAGTATTCGCCGGTGCCACCATGGAGTTCCAGGGGTCTTACTCCCATCATCCTAAACATGGCGAGCAGTTTAAAGCCATTCGCGCGATTGAAAAAAAGCCAGCGACCGCCGCCGCTCTGGAAAAATACTTAGGTTCAGGCCTGATCAAGGGGATTGGTCCCGCTATCGCACGAAGAGTCGTAGGTCACTTCAAGGATCGCACCCTTGAGGTCTTTGAAAGTAAAATCGAAGAACTCCTCGATGTGCCAGGAATCGCCGATAAAAAGCTGTTGCAGATTCGCTTATCTTGGGAGGAACACAAAGCGATTCGTGATGTCATGATTTTTCTTCAGGGATATGGAATCAGTACTTTGTTTGCCACGAAAATCTATAAGGCTTATGGAAATAAAGCCATTCAAATTGTCTCGGAAAACCCCTATCGCTTAGCTCATGATATTTATGGAATTGGCTTTTTTTCCGCAGATCGAATTGCGCTAGCCATGGGATTTGAAAAAAACGGAACTCCGCGAATTGAAGCCGGTATAAAACATGTGCTCTCGGCCAGCCGTGAACAGGGCCACTGTTTTCTCACTGAAAAACAAATTATCATTCAGACCCCCGAGCTTTTACGAGAACCCCTTGAGGAAGATAAAATCACTTCTGTCCTCACCGTCCTCTTGTCTTCGGATCAGGCAAAATCCCGAAAATTGGATCGTGGCGAAGACCTCGAGACTTGTTATTATTCGAAGAGTCTTTATTTTGATGAGCTCACCACGGCAAAACAAATCTCGGAACTTTCAAAAATAGGAATTCCTTTCAATGCTGAAAGAGTTCATGCCTGGGTCACAAAGTACTGCGAAAAACACCTGATTGAATTAAGCGATGAGCAATTTCAAGCGGTCTGTGGCGTCGTGGGTCAATCGTTCTCCATATTAACGGGCGGACCTGGTTGCGGCAAGACGACGACGACAAAAGTTCTTGTGCAACTTTTATTTGCCATGAAAAAGAGGGTGCTCCTCGCAGCCCCCACAGGACGAGCCGCGCAAAGAATGAGTGAAGTGATAGGTTCAGAGGCCAAAACCATTCATCGGCTTCTCGAATGGGCCCCCGACAAAGGCGGCTTCAAAAAAGATGATAAAGATCCGCTCGTTTGTGATTTTTTAATTGTGGATGAAACCTCCATGCTGGATATCAGTCTCTCAGCTTCTCTCTTAAAGGCAGTGCCACGTGGAGCCCAAGTTCTTTTCATTGGAGACCCGGACCAACTCCCTGCGGTGGGAGCTGGAGACGTCCTCTCGGATCTCCTGAGGACAAAATCTATTTCGAGATACCGACTGACCAAAGTCTTTAGACAGGCCCAGGCTTCAACGATTATCAGGTATGCCCACGAAATCAATACAGGCTCTGTTCCAAAAATTCTTTCTCCTCTGGCTCAGCCAAAGGCTTTTCAAGAAGGCAACGATTGCCTTTTTATCGATGCGGATGAAGCAACGAAGGACCAGATTCAATTTATCCAAAGAGCAAAACAGGCAATGGATTCGGCTAAAGCGAACCAACATGGAAAGATTGAAGTGGATAAGCTTTATCGGCCCGATCTCTTTGATGAAGCCGCCGTAAGAGCCCCTGTTCTTACTATTCCCGATAAATTCAAACACGTCGATCTGCAAAAGCTCGCGGCGGCTCAATCAGGAATTGAAGAGCTTTTTCAAGTTATCAAAAATGTTCACCCGTGGTCTTCTCTTCATTTCGGAATGACCGCGCTTGATACTGTGGTTCGTCTTTACACCAAGTCAATTCCTGAGTGGCTGGGTAAAGATGTGGAAATCCAAGTTTTAACTCCGCAAGTTCGAGGATCCGTAGGCACTGTAAATTTAAACACATGTCTTCAGAGCGTTAGTAATCCCGAAGCTTCTGGTAAGCGGCAACTTTTGATTGGTGAAAAAATTCTGCGAGTCGGCGATCGCGTCATCCAAACTCGCAACAACTATGACCTTGGCGTTTTCAACGGAGATATCGGCCGCATCGCGGAAGTAGATCCTGAAGAAATGAACTGTGAAGTCGTTTTTTCCGGAGGGGAAGAGCGTCGAGTTGTTTTTGAAAAGGAGGATTTATCAGAACTCTCTTTAGCTTACGCTATTACAATTCACAAAAGTCAGGGAAGCGAATTTCAGGCGGTGATTATCCCAGTCCTTGGACAACACTTTAATATGCTGTTTCGAAATCTAATTTACACGGGCCTCACAAGAGCAAAGAAGCTGGCGATTTTTGTGGGAACCAGACGTGCGTTTGCGATGGCGGTAGGTCAGATTGACAATCGCAAACGCCAAACAGCGCTGACGGATTTGATTAAATAATCAAACTTTGTCACTCGGGTGTCAAAACCATTCCACCGAAGAATGGAATAAAGCCCTCATAGAGCTTCAAAGTCGTAATAAACTTGCTGGCATGGATTGCATATAAAAGGGGTATGAGATTTCGATTTCTCCTGGTCAAACAATCAGTGTCTCAAGTTGAGACAGCTCTAGTGGTGCTACTGCTGCAAATTTTCCTAAGCACGACGGCCTTTGCCAATTCTCAATGGCCCGCCGAAGTTATCCAGCAACTTGAAAAATGGCAGAACATTACTTCAATCTCGCATGATGAATCTGGCCCTGAGATTACCAATGTCTTCACAAAACGCTGGGAATTCAGCGACGCGAACGGTATTAAGTCGTTAACAGAGCAGCTTCCTTTGAGCCAACATGTAGAGCTAAATAATCCTGCAGACTTCTCCCAGGGAGGTACAATCCATTGGGTTTCCAGCACTATAAATTTGTCTGAAAACATCTCTGTTCAACCTTTCGTCCTTGGCGACAGTACTGCCTTAAATAGTTTATCAGCGTTGCAGATTGATCAAAAAAGAATTGTTCTGACGTTTAATGATAACCAAGGAAAGGTGAAATTTAAGGTCTCTTTGCTGCAAACCTCACCGGCGACGCCGGGCACGAATCGATTTTCTGCGGAAAATCGTCATCTTCTAGGAATCATTCAAACGCCCGACTTTGGACAGACCATCGGCAACGTGATGAGACAGCGAATGTTTGGAATTTCCATACAAGATTTTCCAGGACCTCGATATTATTTGAATCATCCTATTGAAAATGGCAGGCGGCGAATTATCATCAGTCCTGAATTTCCCGATTCCTACCTTCCCGTTCTGAATAAAGTTATCAAAAAGTGGAATACTCTCTTTGGTCGTAATTACTATTCATTTTTCAAAAAAGAGAAACTTAATATGGTCGACTGTTTATCTTCTGATTTACTTTGTATCCAGTGGACGGGGGGTGCTCGGTTTACATGGACCCAGTACTCTGGAACGACCGATCTGGCCGCCGATCCAGGAAGTGGCCATGTTCTAGGAGGAGTCATCTATATCCACAATAATGCAGACCTAAAAAAAGCTCGCGAGGGAACTCCAGAGGAATTATCTAAGCTCATGAAACCCTCCAATCTATTTGATGTAGCGATTTCATTTTCCAAGTTTGCTATCTATTCTACCATTTGGCGGGAAAAGTCCGATGATTTGGTAGAGGGGATGTTATTACATGAGATGGGACATTTTCTGGGCTGGGATCACAATTACGCAGGGGCCTGGAGGGGTACGCTGAATTCTCCGGGAGACACAGTAATGGGCTACCCTCCTTTTCTTTTAGCCGGAAGACTTAATAATTTAGGTTCCTTGGATATGGAAAAATTCAGAGCACTTTATTTCTTAAACTCTCAATCCATAACAAGTCCCTATTGCGGAGACCTGGATATCGGACCTATTCTGAATAAAGAAACAGGCCTGGCCAGTAAAAGAATTCCAGAATGCTTTATGTGGACAACGGGGAATACAGCGGATTGGCTGACTTTCCAAGCCACCATATTTGGCAATTTAGGAACAACTTTTGGTTACGGGGTTTTTCAGTTAATGAATCCCCCATCCTGGTTCGGCAGTTACGCAGTTTCCCTTGGCTACATAGCACAAAACAGCAATTCCGCGGAGAACCGGAGAAAAGCAACAGAGCATCTGTGCAGACAGCGAGCGAGGGACACCGCTCTCTTGGGAATTCTTCACTCCACCATCCAGTTTGCGCCTAAATGCCAATGAGGGATTTAATATTCATTTAAAACCATTCCATGGTCTTGATTATAATTTTCCCCCACTGCATCAGTTATTTTCTCTCCTTCATCTGTTAAGCTCGTTCTAAAATATAACTTCAGAGAGAACTATGAACTTAAAAGAATACCAACTCAAAAGAGCCAACCTACTTCTGCAAGCGCCAAAATATCGTGTTCTATGTTCTGCCTGTGCTCAACCTGATTTCGGTTGTTACTGCGCTCAAGTACAAAGCTTCGATGCAAAAATTAATTTCGTTGTCCTCATCCATCCCGTTGAAGTAAAGCGGCGTATTGCCACGGGTAGAATGTCTCATCTCTGCTTAAAAGATTCCTACTTGATCAAAGGACAAAACTATACGGAAGACAATTTGGTCAATGAACTCATTCAAGATTCCGAACACCACTCCGTCATTTTATATCCTGGGCCTGCTTCAAAAAATTTATCTCTTTTACCTACCAAGGAGAAAGCCAATTTATTTCCGAAAAATAAAAAACTGCGTATTTTCGTTATCGATGGGACCTGGGCCACAGCGCGAAAAATGATCCGACAAAGTGAAAACTTAAATGTCCTCCCACGAATTTGCTTTTCCCCAGAAAAGCCTTCTAATTTCCGCGTTCGTAAACAACCACATCCTAATTGCTATTCGACCATTGAGGCTATTCATCATACGATTGAGTTGATTGGTGAGTCTCAAGGTTTTTCAGTTAAAAAACGCGAGCATGATAAATTACTACAAGTGTTTGATTATATGGTCGAAAGACAACTCGGTTTTATCCGAGAATCGAATCTTAATTTAAGGGTTGCAAGTTACCGCCGGGAAGGACAAAAGAAGATAAGTTAATTTTAAATTCTTATCATTTCTCCACGGGGGGATATCTGATGAAAGAGTCCAGGAACTCATTTGACTGGGAACGAACAGTCATCCTCGAGCTCAATCGCGAGCACGAATACACTTGCCGCATCCACCGGATAAATCTCCGTCCGATCTCCATCCTTCTTTTCGACTCAGCCTCTCTCTGGGGCCAATTTGATAACCGAACCAGAACAATCTCCATCTCCAGAAAACTTGTGAATGAATACTCTTGGCACCACGTGGTCGGAGTCCTTCGCCACGAAATGGCCCATCAATATATTGCTGAGAAGAGTCCTTTGGAATTCATTTCTGAAAACCCCCACAGCGCTTTATTTAAAGAAGCCTGCAAACGCCTCGGCGTTCCCGATCAATTTGCCAAGGCTGGCATCAACCTACAGAGCTGCAATCTTGACTGGAAGACAGAGCCGAAAGATGAAGCCACTGAGAAAATTCTTGATAAGGCAAAAAGGCTCTTGGCACTCGGCACCTCCACCAACGAACACGAGGCTCATCTAGCAATGGAACGAGTCCGCGAACTTTACGCAAAACACAATCTTGAACACATGGAAAATCTCTCTCAGGAAAATTTCGTTCATCTGGTAATTACTCACGGAAAGAAAAGAGCGGAATCATGGGAGCTGCGAACAATCAGTATCTTGACCGAACATTTCTTTATAAAGGCTCTGACCCTTCAACAGTTTGACGCGAACTCAGGTAAAAGATTTCATGCGGTCGAGCTTATTGGAACGCGAGAAAACGTAACAATGGCCGAATATGTGTACCACTTCTTATTGCAGCAAGTGGAGTTCTTACTAAGGCAAGCGAGTAACCGTGAAATGGGGCTTGTACGCGCGGAGAGAACTTCATTCCGGTTGGGAGTACTGGATGGCTTCGATAAAAAGTTGAAGCTATCAACTCAAAATATCCCAAAAGACTCCCCTGATGAAAATAACAAAGAGCAAACAGTCATTGGCCGCGCCCTTACGAAATTCCGGGCGGATCCTTATCTTGAGGACTATCTCTCTGATATTTACCCGCGACTTGGACACCGTCGGAGGTCGTCGCTTGAAATAGATGGCAATGCCTTCGCGGCAGGTCACGCTGCGGGAAAATCCATCAATCTTAATAAACCCATTACTACCAATATGGGGAATCAGGGAAGACATCTTGGTGGTGGCAAATGAATTTGGTTTTTACTGTGGAAGATCGTTAACCCAAATTTTAATTGGAATTGTTCTTGGCGCTGGAAACATAAATGATATTGGAAAAGGGGGAGAAGATGATTTGATTGCGGGATTTTTTATTTTTCCGAATATCCCCAAGATCAATATCTGTAAACTCATTTGAAGTCCAAATTATCGCTGAGCAATTTATCTTACCGAATGTTCGAAATGTGGAAAAACAAATTAGATTTCTTGACTGCTGAGTTCATACGAAGCAGCCTCTAATCCGTAAATCAAAGAATATCCGACTTTGGCGGATCCAAAAATTCCGAGACCTGCTAAGAAGCTCTAGAATTTATAAGGAGGAAAATCTATGCTGCGAATAGTTCAAATTTTTGGATTAGTTTTTTTTATATCGCATTTTACTATAGCATCAGTTGAAGATCCTCAGTTTTTATTACCAAAAGTCGACGCTTTTCTGGCGAAGCCATCTTTTGCGAGTGCCTTTAAGGCAGGGGACAAAATCAAGTACGTAACTTCTGATTGTATTGGTGAGCGTCCTTGCGGCAGCGGAGTGAGCATGACGGCCGTTATAGACCCTATCTCAAGTGATGAGATTTGTATTAATCAATTTGGGCCTGACAATTCACTTAAAGCGAAAGACAAGGTCAATTTACAGCAATGGGATAATATCAACAGAAATTATTTGCGCGCGAAGATCAATAAAATTGAAAGCTTCGGCTTCAAGGTTAGCGTCACTAGATTTGAGAACATAACATGTCCTCAAGAAGTCTATCTTGGACCTGAGTCTCAATGTGCAAAGGTATCTTTGCAAGGTGTAAATGGTTTAAATAATACCAGTGAATATCAATACATTTTGTGGAATTCGCCGATAGGCATCGCCCAAATCATTTCCTCGACCCAAACAGATCATATGCTATTCACTCGAACTATTTCTTACCGAGTGACCGAAGTTTATAGATAAATATCCAAAAATTACATTGGAGGCGCCGATTTCACAGGGACCTTTTCACTGTGCATATGGGCCGAGAATACCTTAACTCATCAAAGACAGTAAACCAATTGATCGTTAAGGCTTGCCTTTGAATACGACATGCCTGTTCCTAAGCGATCAATATATTGAATTTTTAATGTCGAAATATTTTTTAGATTTATGAAAAATTGATATCCCTCATCTGAACTATAACCTGGAAATTCCCTATGTCGATAGATTAAGACGGGCGTCTGTTTTGAGAAATTCATTTTGGCGTAAAAAACGATAGCGCTATCATAAGCCACTGTTTCAGGTTTGCCGGTTAAACACTCAAAATCAACAGTCCTAGCGAAAATGACTGTGGGCAAAGTTAAGCTTGTTATAAATGCTACTAAAAACTTAAACATAGTCGATCCCTTCTTTATAAAGCTTGCAGCAAGATCTAACGATTATTAATAATTTGTTCAACCAGAATGAGTAATCTCGGCAGATGGCAGGAACTTTTTATAAAAAGATGGCTAAGGCGGATAAAGTGGCCGTGAAGTTCAATTTCTCACGACGTACATGGTCTTGTAAAACGAGCTGCACAACCAGATCTTCCATCACGTCCATTTTTCGAGCTATTTCGATAGCCCGACGGATAGATGGAACTTTTCGATTTCCGAATGCAGGCCGCAGTCTCGGACGGGACCCTTGTCCGCAATTTCGCAGTCCCATGGTCTAGGAGTAAATTGCAAAGTTTGAGGGACCTTTAGAAGGTCTGTCATTATTGTTAAATGGAAGTTGAGATAAAGCCCACAGGGATTGCCGTGGAGATTAGCTGTCTAAGATGTGGGACAAAGGCATTGATTTGCAAAAGCTGTTGGCGCAACCAACGGTATTGCTCAACGGTGTGTTCCCGCGAAGCAAAGCTTGAGCGCCATCGTCGCGATCAGAAGTTATATCGTATGAGTCCTGAAGGGCGAGAACGAAATAAGGTTCATCAAAGAGCCTATCGTCAGCAAAAAAAAATCCAAGAGTGATCTATATACAAAAGTTAAAGAAAATCTGGGACAACCCCAAGTGCGTGAGCGTTGCTGCTGCATTTGTGGTGGTACTGTGGAAGTAGTCTTGAGTCTACAGGGCCCACGCAGTGGGTATTATTCATTGCGGAGGAATTATCATGGCAATGTTGTCGGCAGAGATCCAGTCACAGATTTTGGTTCTTCATTTTTCTGAGAAGCGGTCCATGAAATCTATTGCCAGGGAATTTGGTATTGATCCAAAGACGGTGCGTCGAGTGGTTAGACGTCGTGAAGTCAGGCTTAGCGCCAAGGTGGGCAAAAGGCCAAGTATTTTAGATCCGTTTCATGAAGAGATTTGCGTGCAGTTGAAAAAGAACCCACGTATAACCGGCACCGCGATGATGAATTACTTGCGAACGCGCGGCTATACGGGAGGGCTTTCGTTAGTACAGCACTACATCCAGCATGAGCGGGGTCGCTTTGCAAAACCTAGAGAGGCTTTTTTACGATTAGAGTTCGGTCCGGGGGAAGTGGCACAAGTCGACTGGGGCGAGTTCGGAGATGTTTTTGGTGATGGAGTTAAAATCCACTGTTTTGCAATGGTGCTAGCGTACTCGCGAATGATTTATGTTGAATTTACGCGATCGGAAAAGTTCGAAGAATTTATACGGTGTCACGAGCATGCGTTCAGGTTTTTTAACGGAGTGCCGAGAGAGTGTTGGTACGACAATTTAGCCACGGCCGTTAGTGACAGAATGGGCGGGATTATCCGGTTCAACGCCCGGTTTATGGCTTATATGGGTCATCATAGTATTCGTCCGCACGCATGCAATGTGGCCCGTGGGAATGAAAAGGGCCGAGTTGAGGATTTAATTAAATACATCCGGATGAATTTTTGGGGTGGACGTAATTTTACGGACTTCGAAGATCTGACAAAACAATTTATAGTCTGGCGAGATCAGATCGCCAATAATCGCGAGCATCGAACAACCCGAAGAGTGGTGCGACTTTTGTTTGAGACGGCAGAAAAGCCACAGTTAATGGCTTTAAGTCCAGTCCCGTATGATACGGACGAGATATTTTCTAGGCAGGTGGCATCGGACTTCCATCTTCAATACGAGACGAACCGTTACTCAGTACCGTGGACATTGGTTGGGATGACGATCACGGTTCGAACTAATAGCTATGAAATAAAGGTTTACTACAACGAGAAGTTTATCTGTTCTCACTCGAGAAGTTATTTAAAAAACAAAGTATTTACGACGGAAGTACATCGCACTGGTCTTTTAGAGCGAAAGCCTGGGGCTACGCGCGAGACTTGGCAACTTGGTTATGTAAAAGGCCTTGGGCCCAGGATGGCAGAATATGTAGAGTTGGTGCGCAGAGGTCCTCGGTCTTTGAAGTACGAGCTCTCGCGCCTGGTGGCGCTCGTTACGGTGTACGGTGAAGAGATGGTGCTTGATGCTTGTGCTGAGTGTTTAGGATCTGGGATCGTGGGTGTGGATAACCTGGAATTATTTTTAAAGCGTAGCCATCACCCGTCAAAGACGAATTTAAATCCAGAGCCAATCAAATTTAACAGTGAAAAACTAAACCGGGTCCATCCGGCGGTCGATCTTCGAAAATACGACGCGCTCTACTTCGAGGGGGAAAACCAAGTGAGTGCGTCGAAAGAAGAGACAAATGGAAACGATAAACCAAGTGCTGCAAGCGGGCCTTACGGACCTGAAGCTAAAATACTGGGGCCAAGCGATGAGCGAGGATCTTGGGAAGATGAAGGATCAGGAGCGGGAGATCATCTCAAAATACCTGAGCCAATGGATCCAACGGGAAAAGTCGGAGCGGCACACGTCGATGATCCAGAGCAAAATCAGAACAGCGAAGTTCCGGCGGGTGGAAACGGTCGAGAACTACAACTTCCGTCACTCGAAGATGACGGAGAAGATCGAGAAAACGTATCTGGCGCTGCACAACGGGATCAATAAGGACAATTTACCGTCGGCGGTCTTTACGGGACACGCTGGGACCGGAAAAACTCATCTGTCGCGGGCACTTGGTTATGCCGCCTGCCAGAAGGGATTATCAGTTTTATTTATCACGGCGGCGGAGATGGTGAATCACCTTCAGCATGCCCAGAAAACCTACAACTTAGAAGCGGAACTAAATAAATACCGTAAACCTCAGGTGTTAATCATCGACGAACTCGGTTACGTGGCATTGGACACGCAGGCCAGCAACTTGTTCTTCCAGGTGATCTCAACCCGACATGATGCAGAGCTTGGTACCATTGCAACTACCAACTTGCCGTTCGGAAAGTTCAACCAGATCTTTGCTAACGATGCCATAGCCCATGCCATAGTAGACCGCCTCGTCAATGAGGCTGAAGTGTTTTACATGGAGGGTGATAGCTATAGGCCACACCAAAGACAAGAAAAATTAAAGCGAAAAAAACAAAACGCTTAATCACTCGATAAAAAATCGGGGTGGCATTGGCTCAATTAAATCTCGATGGCCAAGGCCACCTCATATCTGATCGTAAAAAGTCCCTTTACAGAATGCGTGCTTCAGACCCTGGAGGACTGCGAAAATGCGCGAAGAGGTCCCTCTCGAGACTGCAGCGTGCACTTGAAAATGCGAAAGAAGAAAAACAAGCCCACGGTGAAATCGTGACCTACCATCCCGGCTTTCTATTTTGCCAAGACACTTACTTGTAGAAGTTAGGATTTGATCTGACAGGCGCCCTTTTATTCAGCAAATTTATTTGTACTGTCAGTTCATATTCAAGCCGATGTCTTTTTGTCTCCAGCGACGAAACTTTGACTCCGCGACAGGATCAACAGCTTATTTGACAGGTTTATAACCCTCAAATTTTTCGTTTTCACCATTGTCTGCAATTTTATTTTTGCCTCCTACTTCAACTTGTGGTGGCAAATAATATGCTTTCTTAACGTAAGTTCCTATCCCAATTTCATTATGTTGAATAGTGACATCATTTAAACTGAGAAATGAGGAATCCTTAGCCGCCACTCCATAATGGGACTCATTAAGTACAGAATGCACAACGAAAGCTCGTGAGTTCTCTCCGACTGAAATATTTTTATCTGATTGGTGATCCATATTCGAGTTTTCGACGAAAGCAAGAGTGCCAGAAATATCCAATCCGTCTCCCAGATTGTTTCGCAGTAAAAGATTATTTCCCTTAAAAACACAATAATCACAATCAAAAGCATCACTGGCAGATCCTTCAATTCTGATGCTCTTGGCTTCAACATTAGACTTGTAGACATTGAGAGCGTCCTCTGTCTGATTGTTCATCAATACTGAATTTTCAATTTGAAACTTTCGAACATTAAAAATCGTCATGGCTCCAGTATAGCTGAGCCCAGCGCAGTCGACGGTTTCATTTCCATCGGTTTTTAATGTTCCCACACCCGTCATGTAAAC
>DATBTE010000174.1:0-1922 GCA_036559425.1 Pseudobdellovibrionaceae bacterium
GAATCATTCTTAATTGGCGCCAATTCCATTGAGCTTCTTGTTTGCTCACGGAAGCTTTTATGGAAGAAGGCGATGGAGAGTCTATATATTTCCTGGTGTTTTTTTCTTTCAAACTTAAATCTACGGACACCGGGACAGTACGTTTATTTCCAGTCATTTTTTTAATCGATGATTCGGTGACAGATTTTTTTTGCATAGGGCAAAATGCTCCTTATTAAAAATAGGGATAGGATCAAATCTAATCGCATATACCTGAGAGATTTTTTATTGGCAAAAAATCTAAGCAATTGTTAAGAATATTAAACAAACCTCCCTTGCAAAGTGTTGTGATTTCTTAAAAAAGAAGCGAAACATATACATCGTGAGCGGTTTTCGAGATTATTCTACCAAGATTTACATGGAAATCCGTTTTGTAATATCTGGCGATATCTAAGAAGTTTGGAAAATGAGTGATGACCATCCATTAAAGATAGATGCTACAGGGGGGAGTAAAAAATGCCAAAAGTACTCGTCATTGAAGACAATGAAGAAGCACATTTTTTACTGCAAAGAATATTGGCGACCAGCCATGAGTTTACAATCGTTTCAAGTCTTCAATCGGCTATTGAGCACATTGAAAAAGAAAATTGGGACCTGATTATTCTGGATCGTGACCTGCCGGATGGGGATGGGCTTAGTCTCTGTTTGAAATTGAAATCTTTGGCTCTGAATTTCCAACCTTTCATCTTGATGCTCACCGCTTATAGCGAACTAGAAGATAAGATTAATGGTCTTTTGGCTGGAGCTGATGATTATGTAGTAAAACCCTTTGAACCCCGGGAGCTTTTGGCACGCATGGATGCTCTTCTCCGGAGAAAGCCATCGGGCCCCGATGTCTCATCGACAGTCAGCTTGGGAGATCTTACAATCAATTTAGAAAAGCATACGATGAGCGTTAAAAAAAGTCTTGAAGAAACAATAAGCTTTGATCTGACGCCGATTGAGTGCAAAGTACTACTTACTTTGGTCAAAAATTATGGTCAAGAAATTGGGCGAGATCAATTGAGGCAAATTGTGTGGGATAAAGTCCATCTGAGTATAAGGAATATTGATACTCATATCTGTCATTTAAGAAAAAAAATTGCACCCAGCAATTTTCTAATAAAAAATCGTCGAGGCAAAGGTTATTACTTGATAAAAAAATGATAATTTGTCTTATACAAAGAGGAACCCAATGAAAAGTATCAAAACTGAAATTGACATTGACGCGGATATTATCGAGATGGTTCCTGATTTTTGCCAAGCCAGAAATGCCGATTTTGAAAACATCGCTCAATATTTAAAAACAAAAAATTTTACCGCTATTGCCGAGATCAGCCACACTATAAAAGGAATTGCCAAGCCCTATGGTTTTCCAACTCTTGAAAAATTATGCAGGGAGCTTGAACTGGCTGCTAAAGCTAAAGATGAAAACAAGTGCCTCCACGTTTTCCACCAAATCAAAGAATACTTTATCCCATTCATGTAAATAAATAATTTAGTAAAATGATTTTAATTTGAGTATGAGACCCGAAGTGTTGAGTTTTTTTAAAACTTGATTATTCGATAGTTAACTTCAATTTAAAAGTAGTAAGGTAAGGATATTAAAAAAGGGAGGAGCTATGATTCAATTTCCAGCAGGCCCTAATCACCTCATCTTTACTGAGCACAAAAAAACGACCTCACAAGATGATCAATTACAACTGAGTGGCGTAAAGATCCTTCTCGTCGACGATTCTCGGGAAAGCCTGGTTATAATCAGCCATCTTTTGAGGCGCGTCGGCGCACTTGTCGATTTCGCACTCGACGGCGAGAAGGCCTTAGAGTGCAATGCGAGTACAGTCTACGACATTATTCTTATGGATATTTCAATGCCAGTCATGGATGGCATTGAGGCGACAAGG
>DATBTE010000175.1:0-1521 GCA_036559425.1 Pseudobdellovibrionaceae bacterium
TTTTCTTCAAGTCGAACTGGTTTACAGAGGGAGAATCTAAAGTCTCCGCGATCTCGTGCTACCGAAACACTAAATTCTAATCCGTAGCTTGCTTCGCAAACCACGGATTATCTGACGATATAAATTTCATCAAATCAAAAATGCCTGGGTTCCTGATTTCTTATTGCCGCTTATTCAACTCTAACCATAGACGGAATCCGATCTTTTCTTTTAGACCTTATAGTCGATTTAAATTGTCGAAGGCGATCACTAATTGTTGGTGTGGGAAAACGGGCCGCCACCTAGTGCTGATCTAAAATTACTTTCAATTAAAAATAACCGCGCGCAATTCCTTGCTGAGTTTCTCGGCCTCTTCGGGACGGCCGTGAAAAGCAGCGGGAGTATTTTGAAAATGCGCCACTCGCCATTGCCCATTTTGCTTCACTGCCACCAGAGACTGAATCGCATTCACTGCGGGATTAATATCAAAATGTCCACGGGGAATCATGCCGACAGTTGCGCGAAGAAGGGCCGTCTCTGCGGATAAGCCACGCACTTCGCGAACAATGCTAATAAACCTCGCTGTCGGAAAACTTGCGAAAATAGGTTTGAGATGGGCTTCAATTTCTTTTGCTCCATTGACCTGGCTGCCATCAAAACCCACGAGACTGCCATTGTGCATAAAAAGATTCGCCATACCCTGAGCTTTTTGCTCATTCCATTGGTGTAACAGATCTTTATAAAGAGTTCGTACTTGGTCTTCCTCTGCAAAATTTGAAGTCATCTTTTACTCGCCTTGTTCATAAATAGTTTTATTTGAAGGAGCCTTAGATGATTTTATAATTCCTTATCCCCTCTATAAAAACAATTAATAAGACAAGTGGCTAAAAGCCAGATCTTTACTCACGCGCGGAGTTCTCCTTAGGTGGGATGTGGAGGTGGGCTTTGAGGGTCGCGCGATCTGCGCAGTGTTTTAGAGACGGCCCCTTTTGGAGCCAAGATGGAGAACCGGGTTTCAAGAGATTTTCTCTCTGGAAAAGAAATACCAAAATAGTTCCCCTCTTGGCCAATCGATTGATATTTCAGCAGGTATAAGAAAAACTAATGCTTCGCTCTGTCAAAACTTTCTCTCTTAGACAGCGGTTTAGGAAAGCATCTTAATTTGAAACGCTGAGAATGTTCTATTTTTCGTATAAAAAGTTTTCAAAAGAGACTTTAGTCTCGTCATAAAATGCCGATATAGTAAATATACGGTATGTAACTGGCGAGGGATCAAATGCTTAGATATTTTACAACTTTGTTTACCTGCTCATTCCTTATGGCCTCCTCATCGGCCGTTGCTCAAAGTCAAAGTCAGATTCTCGATACGAAGGGCAACCTTATACTTACACAGAGTTATGACTTAGGCTTACAAATGACGGCTCAATGTAAGTCTTTTCGAATTTCTAAAAACCCTCCACTCACACCACGACTTAAGTGCCGTTTTTCCTAGGGTTAGGATAATCTTGGGCTCCCAACAGAATAAAATTTAATAGTCGGGGA
>DATBTE010000176.1:0-5614 GCA_036559425.1 Pseudobdellovibrionaceae bacterium
TGAAGTCTCTATTAAGTGTTCGCCATAGAGAACATGAGAGCGAATAAAAGCGTTTTTCTAGTGAGGTCCGTTCCCGCGATTACCAATTGCAAATGGGGATCAGCGATCCCAGAATTTCATTACCTGAGTCTTTTGTTCTGCCATCCTTGTTTAGGATCCGGGTCTACTAAAAATGGTTGGATCCCTAGCCATAATCTTTTAGTTGTTTACGCAAGTCAAATCAGACGCAACTAGAGTGAGCGACTTGGTACTTCCATCCGGAGATTTATCAATCATTGTTGCTGTAAATCCAATACTGTCTTTATCGATCTGATGAATAGAGCCAAAGAAGAAAAAGAAAAACGCCACTGGTCTGATTGCCAGCGGCGATGATTTCAACTCAACTTCAGCAATTATTGACAAACGATCGTGCCTTTACGAATTGAATCCGAATCGGCTTGAACATAAAGAGTCAACTTTTTATCAGCATTATTGGCACTGATCAATTCATAATTTCCCAAGAAAGGTGTTGTTTCTGAAGTTTCCTTTGCAGTCCCTTTAGAGTATCCCAACTGCTGACAAAGTGCAGTTGCAGTCACGTCGTTATAGTCGAGCATAACTTTTCTATCAGCAGCCATCTTCTTTTTAAGAGCAACCATAGGGCCTTCAATAACCAACTTACCTTCAGGGTTTACCTGGGCATTGTCATATACCAATTCAAGTTCCAGCTGCACCCCATCTTTTCCTTGGACTTGAATCATTTTTCCCTGGTTGGCAGCTATTGCCGAAAAACTAAGACTCAAAACTGACATTATATAAAAAACCTTTTTCATAAATATCCTTCTCGCGTTCAAAATATTGTGGGATTCATTTCCCTTTATCAACTGAACGGCTCCTTTGGATGACGGAGGCTGCGAGAACCATACCCGTGTAAATAGGTCTATATTTGATCTGAGAAATTGGAGATGAATAGAATATAGACGCACTTTGAAATGAAAAGCAAAGGATCGAGCGAGATTCCGAGGATTTAGAAAAAATATGACATTTTTTTTCTCAGAGCCAATAATGGGTATTGCAAGGCGGCCTCTCCGTTTTTTAGAATGGGGTAGTTTGTGCCAAGTCCTCCGGAATGCTCCAAAATCACCCCTTGGTGTTTATATACTTTGAAGGGCTCAGCTCTGATTCGCGAACCAATCGGTACCACAACACTAAGGACTTTTGAAATTCAATGACATTCGTCTTATCAAGCATCCGGTGAAAATGTTCCACTAGGATCGTTTAAGGGCACGAATTTTCATTTCATGCCCAAATATCCAGACCAAATCGCCAGGCTCCAAGACCACAGTGCTTTCGGGATTAAGAATTCTGTTTCCGCCTCTCTCTATTCCAACAATCAGGCCGCCAAATTGTTCTCCGAAGCCAACTTCACGGATCGATTTTCTGGCGTAGGGAGAAATATCCTCAATACTCAAGGATTCGAGAGAGTAAAGTTCATCATGAGGTAAGGAAACCTGTGATTCCTTGGGGTGAACTAGTTCTCGAGCGGCCGCAATTTGTTCCTCTGTGCCGATAAGAAATAACTCATCCCCAGGCAGTAACCTCTCCGATCCACCCGGCGCAAAAATTCTACGGCTTCCGCGGTCTATCATACCAACCGTTGCACCCGTCTCAGTTCTAAATTTACCTTCTTCCAAAGTATGACCGGCAAGTCGAGATTCCGAGGTCAAAACAATCTGCGCTAGCGTTGCATTCCAAGGGGCAAGCTGAGGCAACTTTGCGAGCGATTCCATCTCTGAAATTTCCTTGGCATTCAGATTTTTGAGGAACCTGTCCTCAATGATTGAATAGAAACGTCCAATCCGCCCTCTAAAGATGAAAATGAGAATCGGGGTTACCGCTAAAGTGATCAAGGGCAAAATTGTCGATCTTGCGAACTGACTAATTATGCCCTCTATGAGAACCAAGCCAATCACAGCACGGACCATTGTTACGCCGACTTGAAGCCTACGTATGCGCAAAATGGATTCCGCTTCCTCGCTCCGAATTGTTTTAGGAGTCTTAAAAATGACGGCTGAAAGAAAAGGCGAACAGGCGACAAGCGTTAAGACGCAAGAAAAAAATCTTACCGCCGATGTGTCTCCAAAAGTTGAGAGTATAAACGGCAATACCCATGTAGATACTGCAAGGCTAATACCCAATACCACCACTGAATTTAGTAAGATCCCTAAACCATAAGTTCTCCACAGTAAGCCTAAGGCACTTTCTTTGCCGTTGGCAGACAAAGCTCGTTCATATTGGCTTAAGCGATCAAGAAAAGTTTGAGGCAGACGTCTCTCAATCCAGCTGTATATGGGATCTGAGTTGCGGATCATGTATGGTGTTGTAAATGTGGTCACCGCCGAAACAGCGATGATGATGGGGTATAGGAAATCACTCACGACATTCAGGCTCACACCGAGTGTCGCGATGATAAATGAGAATTCACCAATCTGAGCCAGACTCATTCCCGCTTGGGTTGAGTGTTTAAGGCTTCGTCCAGATATGACGGCGCCAAAACCAGACCCTATCAGCTTTCCCACAATGGTAATAATTGTGATGAGAACCACGACTCCGAAATGTTCTCGAAGGATATACGGATCAATCATCATTCCGACAGAGACAAAAAATACCGCAGCGAAAAGGTCCTTAACGGAGATTAAAAGATGCTCAATTCTCTCGCCTTCTTCGGTTTCGGCTAAAATAGAACCCATGATGAATGCACCCAAGGCTGCCGAGAAGTTAGCCTTAGTCGCGAGTACGACCATCAAAAAACATAAGGCAATCGATACGATCAGCATGATCTCATTACTAAGTTGGCGGCGTATTCGTTGGAGCAAAGTCGGAAGAATATAGATTCCTACTAAAAACCAAGCCAAGAGGAAAAACACGAGGCGAGAGGATAAATAGACCAGATTGGAACCTGAGAATGATCCTGGAACGCTGATAGCTGACAAGATCACCATCAAAAGAATCGCCATCAAATCCTCAACAATCAAAATGCCAAAAACAAGACTCGCAAATGCTTTGCTCTTTAGTCCTGCTTCCGCAAAGGCTCGGAGGATAATTGTCGTCGACGACATCGAAAGAATGGCGCCTAAGAAAATGCTATCCATCGTTGTCCATCCGAGAGCTTGGCCGAACAGATAACCCACAGTGCTCATTGTGATGATTTCAAACGTAGCCGCGATAAAAGCACTCTTTCCCACTTTTGCGAGCTTCTTAAAACTGAACTCAAGCCCTAGGCCAAAAAGAAGAAATATAACTCCAATTTCAGCCCACAGTTTGACCCCTTCACCGTCGGCAACTGTGGGCCACAAGGGAAAGTGGGGACCCACTGCGAATCCTGCAATGAGATAGCCAAGGACGATCGGCTGACGAAGTTTGCTGAAAACCAGAGTACCGACTGCAGCGGCTCCAAGAATGAGGACCAGATCGATTATCATTGGAGGCAAATGATTCATAAGGTGCTCCAAGTTAGCTTCAACTACACAGCGACGCTATGTGGTTAATTGAAAAAAAACCATCCTCGAGGTGCGGGTACCGACCTCATAATAGTTGAATCCCTAGCCATGACCCTCTAGTTGTTTACACAAGTCAAATTAGGCGCAAGGAGAGAGAGGGACTTGGTACTTCCATCCGGAGATTTATCCATCATTGTTGCTGTAAATCCTACACTGTCTTTGTCGATCTGATGAATAGAGCCAGTCGTAGTTACTGTTTTATCAGGTATCTCAAATGAAGCTTCAAGGAAATCCTTACTATTCACCGTGTAAGCCCCAGAAACGAAAAGTTCAAAAACGGTCATTGTAAATTGGCCTTGGGTGCTTCCTGCGGAGCGAATCAAAGCAAGGCTCATATCCAATGGTGCAGAATTCTCACCCATGACAACTAGAACGGTGCCAGTGCAAGTTTTATTGGTTCCGTTGTCTTGATAAGCGCTGACCCAGAGAGGAAAGCTTCCTAAAATTGTAAAAACAAATGCAGTGATTTTTGCTGTCATAAATTGATCTCCTGGGGCCGAAATATTTCGGCAATTTAAAGGCAAATTTGCAGTAAATTGCTTTATCAATACCTTAAAGTCAAGAAGTCTAAAACCTTTGAGAGCCCTGTTGAAAATCAGGCTTTGAGATAAATTTTAGAGAAGAACTGATTTTGAACCAACCAGTTCTATTGACTAATTATACAGCCAAAGCTAGATCATGTCCCAGCAAAGGAAGTATAGCATGAACAGAATATTCGTTTTAATAGCCTTAATTTCGTTCACGGCTTTTTCGGCAAATGCGGAGGAAGCGACTGAAGATATCATGCAATGGACCACCTCTGAAGTCAGCGTCACGCCCACTCGTCCCGGATCCTGTCAATCCTCTGCCCATGTTGGCGTGAATCGTATTTTTGAAGTGGAAATTTATGAGAATGACTCGCTGATTTTGGTAAGCTTTAAAACGGAACATGGTCCTTGTGGACACAGGGAAACCATGAACAACCCTCACGTGAAAATTATTGGTGATGCTTTCTATAGTTTGTTCGACACATATCCTGCGGAAGGCACCATTTACGTAAGCAATGTGAACCCAGCACTGGGCCTCGTGAATCTAACCTTTGATAAAAAACGTATTTTCAAAAACAGTTCCGTCGCCACTTTTGCCTACTCCCTCATCCTGGATCAGGGATACGAATTTAGATGGAATGTGAAATTGACTCAACTCCTTGATCATACAACACTGTTAATTGTCGGAATGTAAACTAAAGCTTTGAAATTTATAGGTTCTCGGTTTAAGCCCCTCCTAACAAGGAGTAAACTATGAACAGGACCTATTTAAGATCCATCGGCCTTAGTCTGACTATAATCACTTTGACTTCTTTAAGTTGGGGCCATACGAGATTGCCACTGGAATCAGAAATTGCACCTGATTGCGTAAACCTCGGTTATTTTGAAGGCACTGCCGGTTACGGAAAAAGCTTGGATGGAAGACGAATAGCCCTTTACAGGGCACAGCGCGCGGCCGCAGAGGCTGGAGCTAATTTTACCATTGTCCTTCAGCTAGACCGTGGGCTCTCTGACCAAGGAGGCTATTGTCTCTTAAAAGCTTATCATTGCCTAACCTTAAAGTAATTTAATCGGCAAATATTTTTGTTTCCATGCAATTCCAAGGGGAATACATGGACACCTTTAATTTTCTTCTTCCTTGAAAGCAAACTGCGTGAGATTGCTCGACTTCGTCATGATATCACGAACCTTTTGAACATAGGCGGTCGGAGTTACATTATATTTTCCCAGAGCTTGGAGCAACTTAATACTATCCAAAGCTTCCTTTGCCTCTCTCATCTGAGCTCTCCTCTCGCGGAATTGCGAATAGTAAACTCCGACATTTAAGAGGCGGAGATATGCCGAAACACTTTCCGTAATGGAAGAGAACTTTCGGATACAAGCGGTGCGGCTATCAAAACCCATTTGACAGGGCTGCCCCTTGCTCGCATGCATGCCAAAAAGATTATTTAATTCACGGGTTGCACGGCTGGTTCCCCAACCGCTTTCTAAAGCCGCCTGGGCCAATAACATCGGCAAAGGAACAATATCCACTCGTTTTAAAAGGTC
>DATBTE010000177.1:0-1634 GCA_036559425.1 Pseudobdellovibrionaceae bacterium
CCAGCAACTGCACATTTGGATCTGCTTCGGATTTACGTCCATCTCCAGGTACTTAATGTATTTGCGGACATGTTTATCAATCTCTTTTCGCAGCTCTTCAAAGGTGGTTGAAACTTGATGAAGGTGGGCAATAGAGCCATAGGAGGTATAGCCTCCACGGTAATTATATTCAGACCATTTGATTCCGGCATCGTCAATTTTTCTAAATTTGAGACTTTCATCCAAGAGTTCATGGTTCAGCTGTTTAAAGCCTTTAGCGACCAAGGGCGCATAATAAATAGGGGAGGGGAATAGGTTTTTTATCATCTTAATTTGAGACAATACTCAAGGAAAACAGCCTATGCAAGCGCGTGTTCGTATATAAAACAGCTGTTATCCAAAATTGGCAGTTTATCAACTTGAGATATTGGCACGGTTCTGAACTCGATTACAGAAGGCTCCGGGCTGGCACTCCCCTTGCTCTAGTAGTCAGTAAGCCGACTGACTAAAAAATTGGAGGATCTTATGAAAACTGTTTTTCTATCTCTCTTTGTAGTGATGACTCTCCCTTTGAGCTCTTTTGCAAAAGTAGAAGATTTCAATGCAATGATCAATGAGAGCGAACATGCACAAACTCAGTTACGCAAAGATTTAAAAGGACACATCGGAAGCACTCATCAAGCCCAGATGAATGCGCCAAAAGAAATCATTGAAGTCGCCAGCGAATACGGAGAAAGCGTGAACTCTCCAACGAAAAAATCGATGCTGACTTTTGAGAAGGAAATGGTTCATTACCGCCCTTCTGAAACTAGACGAATGAAGCGCTTGGCTAACGAAATCAAGGCTTCTGATAAGGCTTTCTAAGGTTTGTCCAAAAAAATTGAATTTACCCCTAAAAACGGTCGACGATGTCCCCCCATCTCGGCCGTTTTCCTTTTCCTCGGCTTTATAAAATTAACTTTTTAAGTTCCTGCTGAGAGTAAACATAGTCCGCGTAAATCATGGTATTGGTGATGTTTCTATGGCCGAGAGCTACCTGGACCAGTCGCAGATCTTTGGTCTTTTGATAAAGTTCTATGGCGAATGTATGCCGGAGGGAATGGAATTTTTTCGGTACGGGCCGATAAAGCTCCCAGATTTGATAAAGGCGATTGTAACTGATGCCAAAGAGATGTCGACCGTCCTGCTGACTGGCGAATTTATGGAGACGATGAAAGAACTCGGAATGAAGGGGGATTTCTCGGTCATTAGAGTTCTTTAAACCCCGTATAAAAACACTTTCATCATAGGTGTTTAGATCCGCCATGGTTAGGTTTAATAACTCTTGAGCTCGACCTCCCGTTCTAAGGCCGAGGTCGATGAGTAAGCAGTTTCGAGCGTCCTTATCTTGATAATCAGAGATGATTTTTTTGAGTCTTTCAACTTCAGGTGGCAAAAGGTATTTGTTCTTATTGAGTGAATAACGAACCGTTGAGCTAGCCAAAATGAACCTCAAATATCGATAAAAAAACCAGGAAAAAAGTGCGTATTTCATGATTAAAAAAGGCAGGACCTTTGTAAAGAACTGAGGTGATCCTGTGACTATTAATAAATGCGTTGCGTTATATCTCAAAACACATTGAGTCAATTTAAATTATGCAAAATGGTTAATACAT
>DATBTE010000178.1:0-2098 GCA_036559425.1 Pseudobdellovibrionaceae bacterium
CCCCAAGATCACTCTCCTTATTTCCAGTTCAGTGAGATCAGCGAGAAATGTAAAACCGCCGGCTGTACAGCTTATTTGACAAAACCGATTAATTTTAACCAACTTATTACATTGATCACCAAAATATTGCATGATTCTAAAGTTGATGATTAATGGTTAACACTGTCAAATTAAGCGATTTTAGAATGATTTCAAGCTGGAGAGTGTCTTTAAGAATTGCCGCTGATTCCAGGGCCTGTGCAAGAGAAGTTAATTCACCAAAACCAAAAGAAAGGACATTGCCCTTTAATTGATGTCCAATTTTTTCCAGAAAACAAAAGTCCAGGATTTCCATGGCCTTTATACAATCAACTAAAGTGTTATTGAGGCGTTCTATATATTGAATTCTCATTGCACTAGAAATATCTATAGTCATTGACATGGTTCGTTTCTCCAGAAATTAATTTAAGGGGCGTTCAATTGCTCTCAATCTTCGATACAAAGTCTTACGATCGATATTAAGGTCTTTGGCGGTTTTTTCCTTGAGGCCATGATTGAGCTCCAAAACATATCGCACGTATTTATTTGTTAACTCCTCCATCGACAAAATAACTGATCCTTCCACTTTAGAATAGTCAAAATGAGCATGAATGCCATGACCGCGCGTATCTGATTCGTCAATACTTATAACGTCACTGGCATGGATGATATCTGAGTCAGAAAGGACGAGAGCCCTTTCAATGGAGTTCTCAAGTTCACGCACATTGCCTTGCCACTGATGATTGCTGAGGGCTTCGAGACACGATTTGCTAAACTGCCTGTTTCGCAGATTATTCAAAGCGGAATATTTTTTTAAAAAAAATTCCGCCAGGGGAATAATATCTTCTTTTCTTTCACGCAGTGGTGGAATCCAAATGGGTATTACATTTAACCTGTAAAACAAATCTTCCCTAAAGGTTTTAAGTTCAATGGCTTCGCGAAGGTTTTTATGCGTAGCGGATATAATCCTAGCCTTTACCGGCCGATAGACGTTTTCGCCGACTCGTCTGATTTTTCGTTCCTGAAGGACTCGTAAAAGTTTTGCCTGCAAAGCTAAATTCAGATCCCCAATTTCGTCCAAAAACAAAGTGCCGCTATCCGCTTCTTCAAAGATTCCTATTTTTTTATCTGAGGCTCCTGTAAAAGCGCCTTTGGCATGGCCAAAGAGTTCAGATTCCAAAAGATTTTCCGGAATAGCCGCGCAGTTAATGGCCATAAAAGGCGATTTTCTTCGTGAACCTAAATTATGAATGGCCTTTGCAATCACTTCTTTTCCAGTCCCGCTTTCACCCGACAACAACACGTTGGCGCTCGATGAGGACACTCGCCGCGCTAAATCTATCGCATGTTTTATTCCCGCACTCTTTCCGATGACTCCCTCGACTCCAAGAGGCTCCTCTTGCAATTTGACGACTGCCTTCAAAGTTTGATTATCTTTAAGAAGTCGCTTTAAATATAAAGCTCGTTCAATCGATACTAATAACTGTGGAAAATGCAGAGGCTTTAAAACAAAGTCGTAGGCACCCGCACTTATAGCTTCTATGGCCACTTCAACCTTTCGATTTGCAGTGATTAGAATAATCGGAATTTCATTACCGGCCTCTTTCATTTGTTTCGTAAATTCAATACCTGAAATACCCGGTAAACTTAGATCAGTGACAATAACGTCACAGTTCATTCGCGCGTTGGAAAGCTCTTCGTAAGCGATGAGAGCATCCTTATAGACGTGGGTTTCATATCCATGGCTGGCAAAGAATCTGCTTAAGAGATTTAAGGTGTCTTGATCATCATCGATGAGGACTATTTTCGCTTTAAATTGCATGGAAAGTTATACCATGCCGCTCTAGTAGAGCCCTATGGATTAATTTATTTTATATAAAATCAATTTTAGATCAGTTTTCGCGTCCCTGGATAGTCGGAGGGGCCATTCGGGTCCTATTAACCGACTGCGGAAGGCTCTTTCCGCTCTAATGTTAGATTACATCAAATAAAACGAGAGGCCAAGGTGGCTATGTTTCGCCCAGCCACCATCCCTCAAAACTCTCCCAATAATCAAAATAACCAATGCCAGAGAGCTTTT
>DATBTE010000179.1:0-1639 GCA_036559425.1 Pseudobdellovibrionaceae bacterium
CGCAATCTCGACCTTGCTCAGAAATATGGAGTGGTAACAATGGTTACCATGCAGAGTTGGATGTTTTTATCTTCGCTCCAGTCGCTTCGAGAAAGAATTCTCAGACAAAACACACTGCTCTCAATGGCACATCTTGGAGCGAACGCCTTTGACAGCATTAGTGGAGAGATTGTATCAACCACAGCCTTTGTTCTGGAGAACGCAAATCAACCAACATATCAAGGCAACTACTTGCGCTTAATCGATGGTAGTTCTGAAAGCGAAAAAGAAAACGCAATTCATGAAGCTCTTAAGAACCCTGCCTGTGGATGGAACTATCGTGCCTCAGCAGCTGATTTTAATAAGATTCCCGGGAGTCCAATTGCATATTGGTTGAGCAATGGTGCATTAAAGGCATTTGAGGAGGGGACGCCATTTGAAAATGCCGCACCTACTCGGAAAGGCATGGTTACCGCCCGAAACGCTGTCTATGTTCGTGACTGGCACGAGGTGTCAATCAACCGCTCCGGCCTGGACAAATTTGCATCAAGAGAAGAAGCGAAGGATTCTGGCAAGAAGTGGTTTTCGTATCTTAAAGGCGGCGGTTTTCGTCGTTGGTATGGAAATAAGTTTAATCTCGTAAACTGGGAAAATGATGGTTATCTGTTGCAGAATACTCGACATCCTGCTGAAGACCGAGTTTGGGCAACCAACTTCAACCTCGATTTCATCTTTAACGAAAATGTCAACTGGGGCGCAGTTGCTTCGACTGGTTTTTCTGCTCGGATAAGTAAGAGAGGAGAGCTATTTGATGCAGGAGGATCTGCATGTTTCCCGACAAAAGTAAATACTAAAAGTATTCTGGCATTTCTAAATTCAAAAGTGACAGGAATCCTCCTTGAGGCCTTAAATCCAACACTTAACTTTCAGGCGGGAAATATCTCGGACTTGCCCCTAACGTCGGCACTGAACAACAAAAGCATCATAGAGAACAGTCACGCTGCAATCGAACAAACAAAAAGCGACTGGAACTCCTACGAAACCTCTTGGGACTTCACCACTCTGCCACTACTGAATTATGAATATTTTCAGCCAACACTAAAAACCACCTACCAGAAGCTCCGCAGTCGCTGGCTAGAGATGACGCTGGAAATGCAGCGTTTAGAAGAAGAGAACAACCGTATCTTTATCGAAGCATACGGTCTGCAGAATGAGCTGACACCTGAGGTGCGGCTGGGCGAAATCACGCTGACCTGCAACCCGCACTATCGTTACGGCGGAGACAAGAGCGAGGAGAATCTGGAGGCGCTGTTACTGGCCGACACTATGCGCGAGCTGATCTCCTATGCCGTGGGCTGTATGTTCGGCCGTTACGCACTGGACAAGCCGGGCTTGATCCTGGCTAACCAGGGCGAGACCATCGAGGACTACTTGAGACAGGTTCCGGAGCCTAGCTTTCCTGTGGACGATGATAACGTTATCCCTATGCTTGATGGAGATTGGTTCACCGACGACATCGCCGAGCGCTTCCGCAAGTTCCTGCGCGTCACCTTTGGCGAGGAACATTACGAGGAAAATCTCAATTTTGTTCAAAAAGCGTTAGGCAAGAATGGCAAGGCTCGCGACATCCGCGATTACTTCCTCAAGGATTTCTACAACG
>DATBTE010000180.1:0-7299 GCA_036559425.1 Pseudobdellovibrionaceae bacterium
TTAACATCATTCTCAGTGAACTCATGGTTCGCAGGAATTACGACGTTATTAGTGTAAGGATCCAAAACATCTTTCAATGCAGTTCTACCGAGAAGACGTTCACCGATGGGTTGAATGATTTCCCCAGCTTCGTAAAGTGGAGTCACTTCCAAACCATCAGTTGTACCGCAATCTGTTTCACTGACAACAACGTCTTGAGCCACGTCGACCAAACGACGAGTCAAGTAACCAGAGTTTGCAGTTTTCAAAGCTGTATCGGCCAAACCTTTACGAGCTCCATGCGTAGAAATGAAATACTGGAGTACAGTCAAACCTTCACGGAAATTTGCTGTGATCGGAGTCTCGATGATCTCACCAGAAGGTTTTGCCATTAAGCCACGCATACCACCCAACTGACGAATCTGATTCGCGGATCCCCGGGCACCGGAGTCAGCCATGATGAAGATCGGGTTAAAAGAAGGGCCGACAGTTTCTTTGCCATCGATAACAAATTTTTGTTTCTCGATCGCACTCATGCCTTCTTTAGCAACACGGTCTGCTGTTTGAGCCCAGATATCCACTACCTTATTGTAGCGCTCACCATCGGTGATCAAACCTTCATCGTACTGTTGTTGGATTTCCTGAACTTGCTTTTCAGCGTCCGCTATCAAAGTAGCCTTGGAAGCAGGAATAACCATGTCATCGATGCAAATAGACATACCCGCAGCCGTTGAATATTTAAATCCAAGCTCCATGATTTTATCAGCCAAAATACAAGTCGCCTTTGCGCCGGCCAGACGGAAAGTCTTATCGATCAAAGCTGCGATTTGCTTCTTATTCATCACAAGATTCACTTCATTGAAAGGAACCTCACGAGGAACAGAATCTGAAAGAATAGCACGACCCACGGTCGTCTCTTCGATTTTGCCGTTAATACGCACTTTACAAGTAGATTGGAGATCAACCAAACCAGTTTCATAAGCATATTGCGCTTCAGTTACACTCGAGAAGATTTTGCCTGTTCCTTTTGCTCCAGGGCGAGAGCGAGTCAACCAATACATTCCCAAAATAATATCCTGAGATGGATTGATGATTGGCTTACCAGAAGCTGGAGAAAGAATATTGTTCGTCGACATCATCAAAACACGAGCTTCCACTTGTGCTTCTACTGACAATGGAACGTGAACAGCCATTTGGTCACCATCGAAATCGGCATTGAACGCCGTACAAACGAGTGGATGCAATTGGATTGCCTTACCTTCATGGAGAACTGGCTCGAAAGCTTGAATACCAAGTCTGTGAAGAGTAGGCGCACGATTCAAAAGCACAGGATGTTCTTTAACTACATCCGAAAGAATGTCCCAAACTTCAACTGCTTGCTGGTCCACGATTTTCTTAGCCTGCTTGATTGTGGTCGCAAAACCTTTTTCCTCAAGTTTATTGTAAACGAAAGGTTTGAACAGTTCCAACGCCATGGCTTTAGGCAGACCACACTGATGAAGCTTCAAGGTAGGACCTACTACAATCACTGAACGACCAGAGTAGTCTACGCGCTTACCAAGAAGATTTTGACGGAAACGGCCTTGTTTACCTTTGAGCATATCAGAAAGGGAGCGCAAAGGACGTTTATTTGGCCCGGTAAATGTCTTCCCACGACGTCCATTATCCAACAATGCATCCACAGCTTCTTGAAGCATGCGTTTTTCATTACGAATAATGATGTCTGGAGCATTCAACTCCTGAAGACGCTTCAAACGGTTGTTGCGATTAATCACACGGCGATAAAGATCATTTAGATCTGAAGTCGCAAAGCGCCCACCATCTAACGGAACCAAGGGACGAAGATCAGGAGGAAGCACTGGAAGGGCCTCTAACATCATCCACTCAGTTTTATTGATAGAATTTTTGAAAGCTTCTACAACTTTCAAGCGTTTAGACAACTTTTTAATTTGAGCTTCTGACTTCGTCTCTTTAATCTCCATACGGAGCTTACGAGAGAGGTACTCAGGATCGATTTTTCTCAAAAGCTCACGAACAGCTTCGCCACCCATTCCTGCTTTAAAAACAGGACCGAACTCATTAAGAGCCCCTTGGTAAGCTTCCTCAGAAAGAACCGAACTCTCCTCGAGAGTGGTCTCCATTGGATCGATCACTACATAGGCTTCGCAATAAAGAACCTTTTCAACGTCTTTCAATGAAAGGTTGAGTAAGTTCCCGATACGAGAAGGAAGTGAGCGCAAGAACCAAATATGAGCCACAGGAGTTGCCAATTCGATATGGCCAAGTCTCTCACGACGCACCTTGGTTTGCGTGACTTCAACGCCACACTTTTCGCAGATCACTCCGCGGTATTTCATACGTTTGTACTTACCGCACAAGCATTCGTAATCCTTGATAGGACCGAAGATTTTTGCGCAGAACAAACCATCACGTTCTGGTTTGAATGTACGATAGTTGATTGTCTCTGGTTTTTTCACTTCACCAAATGACCAGTCACGGATCATTTCAGGCGACGCCAGAGAAACTCTGACGGCGTCAAAACTAAGTGGATCTTTTGGTTTGTCAAAAAAGTTCAACAAGTCTCTCAAGGTTCACCCCTACTTATTCTTGTTGTTAATTAAATTAATTCTTAGTGTTGATTGCTTGGCTCTTCCGCTTTCGGAACAACCGCCGCAACCAACTCCTCTACTTCACCGTCTTCAGTCCCTTCAACTTGATCTCTCAAGATATTGGACTCCATCAACTCAATATTTAGCGCAAGAGATTGAAGCTCTTTCACCAACACATTGAATGACTCAGGTAATCCTGGCTCAAGGACATTTTCACCTTTCACGATGCTTTCATACATGCGGGTTCTTCCTGCCACGTCATCAGACTTAACAGTAAGGAACTCTTGCAACGAATAAGCGGCACCGTATGCCTCAATCGCCCAAACCTCCATCTCTCCAAGACGTTGACCACCAAACTGAGCTTTACCACCCAAAGGTTGTTGTGAAACAAGAGAGTACGGTCCAATAGAACGCGCATGGATCTTTTCTTCGACCAAATGATGCAATTTCAACATATACATGATGCCTACAGTGACAGGATTGGTGAACGGCTCACCCGAACGACCGTCAAATAGGATTGCTTGAGCACGCTCAGGAAGATTTGCTTTTACAAGCAAGCCTTTAACATCTGCTTCACGAGCACCATCAAATACTGGCGTCCCTACATGTACGCCATCTTTCATTTTCACGAGCATTTGCTTCAATGAGGCATCATCCGCTTTGTCAATTTTCGCAGAAATTTCGGTATCGCTAAACGTATCTTTCAATGCCTTTCGCGCTTCTTCAGACTGAAAGTTTTGAATATACGCTGAAAGTTGCGTTCCTAAATTACGAGCTGCCCAACCCAAGTGAACTTCTAAAATTTGCCCAATGTTCATACGAGAAGGAACACCCAATGGATTTAGAACCATGTCTACAGGCGTACCATCTGCCAAATATGGCATATCTTCCAAAGGCAACACTTTAGAAACAACCCCTTTATTACCATGGCGACCGGCGAATTTATCACCTACTTGAAGTTTACGTTTAATAGCGACGTAAACTTTAACCATTTTAATAACCCCAGGAGGCAGTTCATCACCCTTGCGAAGACGCTCAATCTTCTCATTGAAGACAAGTTTTACAGCATCTAGCTGATTACGAGCGCCATCGATAATTTTATTTACCTGGAACTCAAGATCTTGATCGAGAGGAATATAACTCAAAAGTTCAAAAGGAATTGTTTCGAGGTCAGCCTCAGTAAGGTTTTGGCCTTTATTCAATAACTTTTGACTTCCATCTTCATTCAAAAGAACGCCTGTAGTTACTTTACCTACAAGGATATCTCGAAGCTTGGAAATAGCGTTATTTCTAATAACGTTCTGCTCAACTTGTAAATCTTTTTCAAGTTTACGTTTTTTACCCTCGATAATTGAAGACAAACGCTCATCACGATCTGCACCTTCACGAGAATAAACTTGAGCATCAATCACTGTACCATAAACACCAGATGGAACGCGAAGAGATGTATCACGAACATCGCCCGCCTTTTCGCCAAAGATTGCTCTCAATAGCTTCTCTTCAGGAGAAAGCTGGGTTTCACCTTTAGGCGTCACTTTACCCACAAGTATATAACCAGGGCGAACTTCAGCGCCGATACGGATAATACCAGAAGTATCCAAATCCTTAAGCGCTTCTTCACCTACATTCGCTATATCCCGAGTTATCTCTTCTTTACCTAATTTGGTATCACGAGCTATACATTCGAATTCTTCAATATGAATAGAAGTGTAAACATCCTCTTTTAAAAGACGCTCAGAAATCAGAATAGAATCCTCGAAGTTATAACCCATCCAAGGAGTGAACGCGACCAGAATATTTTGCCCAAGAGCCAACTCACCGAGTTCCGTTGCCGGACCATCAGCTACGATATCGCTCTTAGAAATACGATCACCAACCTTAACGATAGGCTTTTGATTGAAACATGTATTCGTGTTTGTTCTTTGATACTTAGTTAAATTGTAAATATCAACATTCGCACCTAGCTCTCCGCCTTTTGCAAAACGACGAATTACGATACGAGAAGCATCAACTTCTTCGACAATACCATCATTAAGCGCCACTACGGAAGTTCCGGAGTCACGAGCAACCAGCCTTTCAACGCCTGTTCCAACAAGTGGCGCTCGAGAGCGCAGCAGAGGCACAGCCTGACGCTGCATATTCGATCCCATCAATGCCCGATTGGCATCATCATGCTCGAGGAATGGAATCAAGGATGCAGCAATAGAAACCAACTGAGAAGGAGAAACGTCCATCAAAGTTACTTTGTCTTTATCGACAATCTCATATTCACCATCACGACGCGTAGTCGTAGAAGGAGTTTGAATATTTCTATGCCCTTTTTCATCGCGTGGAGCCTGAGCAATATAATGACCGGCCTCTTCCAATGCTGACATATAGGTAATGTCAGAAGAGATACTACCAGCGTCAACTTTGCGATATGGAGTTTCAATAAAACCATAGCTGTTAATACGAGCATAAGTTGCCAGAGAAGAAATCAAACCAATGTTTGGTCCCTCTGGAGTTTCAATTGGACAAATACGACCATAATGCGTTGGATGGACGTCACGAACCTCAAATCCTGCACGATCACGAGTTAAGCCGCCGGGCCCGAGCGCTGACAAACGACGCTTATGAGTAATCTCGGAAAGGGGGTTCGTTTGGTCCATAAACTGTGACAACTGAGAAGAGCCAAAAAACTCCTTAACAACTGCATTTACAGGCTTAGCATTTACAAGATCATGAGGCATCATTGTCTCGACGTCCTGAAGAGACATACGCTCACGAATAGCACGCTCCATACGAACGAGACCAATACGATATTGATTTTCGAGCAATTCACCCACAGAACGAACTCGGCGATTCCCCAAGTGATCAATATCATCAATAATACCGCGACCATTTTTAAGGTCGATAAGAGTCTTAACTGTAGAAAGAATATCCTTATGCGTCAGGGTTCTAAACTCTGGCGGACATTCTTCCATAGAAATGCCGAATTTATGATTAATCTTAATACGACCTACTTCTGAGAGGTCATAAGTTTCAGGATCGAAAAATAACCGATGGAAGAAGGTAGTTGCCGCCTCTAGAGTTGGAGGCTCCCCAGGACGAAGACGCTTATAAATTTCAATCAAAGCTTCGTCTTTGTTATTTACTTTATCTACAAGCAAAGTATTTCTAAGATAAGGACCTACAGTCAATCCATCAAAGAAGATCATAAAGAAGTGATCAATACCCAATGCAATTGCTTTTTTAATAAGACTAACACTCAATTCAGCATTAGCGTCAGCAATGATCTCACCCGTGGACTCATCAATTAAAGGCTTAGCAAGGACCTTCCCATCCAAATCCTCTGGGTCCACCTCAATCTCAGTCAAATTAATATCTTTAATTTTTTTAACGATAGCCCGGGTAATTCGACGACCCGCTTTTACAAGAACTTCCTGGGTCTTAGGGTCGACAATGTCAGCAATGGCTCTTTGTCCAGACATTCTTTCGATGTCCAATTTTCGGAAAAGTTTTCCTTCTCTAACGTAAACTTCATCGAGATCATAAAAAAACTCTAAAAGCTTCTCAGTATTAAAACCAAGCGCTTTCAAGAGGATTGTAACTGGGAATTTTCTTCTTCTATCAATACGAACGTGGATCAAGTCTTTTTGGTCAAATTCAGCATCTAACCATGAACCACGATAAGGAATAACACGAGCAGAATAGATAAGCTTTCCGGAAGTTGCGTTTTTACCACCATCATGGTCAAAGAAAACGCCGGGAGAACGATGCAACTGAGAAACAACAACGCGCTCAGTACCATTAATAATAAAAGAGCCATTCGCAGTCATAAGAGGAATTTCACCGAGATAAACTTCTTGTTCTTTTACATCTCGGATACTGCGTGCTTCCGTTTCCTCGTCAACATCAAATACAATAAGACGAAGGGTGACTTTAATAGGCGCTGCAAAAGTCATCCCACGCTGACGACATTCATCAACGTCGTATTTAGCCGGCTCAAGAGTATAGCTAACAAACTCAAGACTTGCAGTGTTGTTAAAATCACTGATAGGAAAAACGGATTTAAAAACACCGTTAAGACCATCTTCTCCACGACGGTCTGGATCTGTATCTTTTTGCAAAAAAGCTTCGTAAGAACTCTTTTGCAATTCGATCAAATTCGGAATGTCTATGACTTGTTTGTTTTGTGCGAAAGATTTTCTGATACGCAGATTTGAGGCCGTGATTGGAGTTTTATCCATCGAATCTCCCTTAAAGAGTCAAACCATCTAGGCAACTGAAATTATTTTCTTATTTCAGTACCAAAAACACATTTGAACTGAACAAAATCAGTTCGTTCGGCGTAAAGCTTAGCCGAGAAAATATAATACCCCTTAGCGCAGGGGTCAACGTCGCATTTCAATAAAAATGCAAAATGGCCTCTTTTTTGCATTCAAAATAAAAAGAGGCCATAAACTCTTAAAATGACTACTTAACCTGAACCTTTGCGCCAGCTGCTTCAAGAGACTTTTTGATTTTCTCAGCGTCTTCTTTAGTAGCCCCTTCTTTAACGGCTTTGCCACCAGCTTCAACAAGTGCTTTCGCTTCGGCAAGACCGAGACCTGTTAAGGCACGAACTTCTTTAATTACGTTAATTTTATTTGCACCTGCGTCAAGAAGAATAACGTCAAAAGCAGTTTTTTCTTCTACTACAGCAGCAGCCGCACCCGCAGCTACAGCTACA
>DATBTE010000181.1:0-1621 GCA_036559425.1 Pseudobdellovibrionaceae bacterium
TTAAATCCCCAAACAAAAAAAGAACTCGTCAAATGGCTCACCCTGATTGTCAGTGAGACCAACGGTATTTCCCTTAAGGACACTTTGAATCTTTTGATCTCCTCCGAGTTAAATGCAGAGAGCCAGGAAGGCTTGAAGCTGGTGGTTGAGTTCCGTGAATTAATCGACCAATTCGTGACAAATAAAGTGACCATCAACAGGCTTTTAATCCATCCTCTTTCTGAATGTCTATTCGAACTCTTCAAAAATTTTCCTATTAAATACAACGAAGAGCATATTCACTTAACCGGATCTATCACCGCCGAGTTTATTTATCCTCGTCTAAAAAAGTTGCTCGAAGGGTCGCATAAAGCCCTCTATGAGCAAAAAATTAAAGAAGTTTACGGTCCCAATTCGCTGCCAATCCGTTCGGTGGCTGATGTCGATAAATTAATTCGTTTGCAAGAAGCAGAAGGATTTCTGACCTATTTAAAAATTCTATATCTACCAAAATTGGTTTTGATCAATAAAGCGGTTCACGCTGAAGCCGCTTATGATATGGCGAATGAGCTTTACACTAAATTCAACGTGGGACGCATTCGGCTTAAGTTTACTTTGGATCGTGCAACTTCGAACTCTTCAGAACAAATTCCAGGGATTGATGAAGTCACCCCTGAAGATGTGGTTTTGGGGCTTTACGAAGGTTATAAAAAATTTCAGGATGAACATCCGGACTTTGATTTTGTTCTTTCTCCCTGCTTTCGAAAAGAACCGAACTTTTTCGATGCGACGAAATACAAATCCCGCAAAGAGCATTTCATGGATCAGATCAACGAGATGATCCGTATGATCGACAAGTATCCATTTTTGCAAAAACACATGACCGACGTGGACACTGTCGGAGATGAACGTGAACTCTATCGCAAAGAGCATTTCTATGAAATGCAAATGGGCTTCCGTAAACTGCAATATCGCGGTTTCCAAATCAGATCGCATCACGGCGAAACTTGGCATACTTTAAAAAAAGGCATTCAGGCCGTGGATAATGCCATGAATATCTGGCACATTGACACCCTCGAGCACGGAATCAGCCTTGGCATCAATCCCAATGTTTACTTCCATCGCCTTTATCAAGAGGTTTCCCATCAAAACAAGCAAGGCATCGCTGTAACTACCAAAGATCCTCATTATCGCGAGCTTTCAGAATTAGACTGGGGTAATTACAGACCCGTCCTGGATAAGCTTTTAAAGGGAGAGCCTCTCGGCGAACAAGAGAACACCGATTTCTTGAAAGCTAAATTTCATACCGCGCGTGAAGTAGAACATTATCAACATGACGTTTTGAACCGCATGATTCAAAAAGAGATCTCCTTGATTTCTCTTCCGTCTTCCAACAATAAACTCACGGGAAAATTTGAAGACTATAAAGATCATCCCTTTTCTTGGTGGGAAAAGAAAAATGTTCAATTGGGCGTTGGAACGGATAATTACGTCACCTTGAATACGAACTTCATCCAAGAACTTTTGATTCTACTTTATGCGGATCCCAGTGATTTGAAAATTACCAAGCTCTTAATGGTGGCAACGAAAGAGAATCGTCGTCCGTACATCAGTCATCTGCTTTGGAAAATGCGTAAGAAAA
>DATBTE010000182.1:0-20726 GCA_036559425.1 Pseudobdellovibrionaceae bacterium
AAAGCTATGGCTCTCCAAACATCTCAAAATCGATCCCCCTTTCCGTCACTCTCGATTCTTCCAATAAAATTATCGCCTGTGTGGCCCTTGCAAAAATGACTGATAACATCTGGTCACGCATTCCTGGAACCAACTGGGACATTCAGTACAGTGGAGGTAAAATTGGAGTGGGAACAGCAACCCCCCAAGCGAGCCTGGATGTAGCCGCAGGCTCCATTCGACCCGGCAGCTTAGCTTCTGCTGGACCTTGTGGAGCTAACAATGAGGGGGCCATTGCTTATGATCAAACCACTCACACTCCAGTGTTTTGCAATGGCACTAGCTGGTCAGGCATGTTTCATTCCTTTGGAGGCATGTGGATCAACTATTCTAAGTGGGACAAAGGCTGTGCCGGCGATTACTCCGGTGAAGCCTACTCTGTAAATCCCTTCACCGGGACGACAAGTTGCCCTGATGGATTTACCGACACCGTGTTAAATCCCATGAGCTGTTCACGCATCCATTTCTGTTGGAAATAATCTTATTCCGCCATCAGACATGGCAGAATAGACGAAAGCTCCATAAGAGGTCTAATAAGAGGTCTAGGATGATCGAAAGAATTCAACATCTTCCAACAAAAAGTTTTCTTCTCTTTGGCCCTCGCGGGGTGGCTGCTCATTTAATTTTAGGTAAATCGAAAACAAATCCCTTCGAATAGCCGGGCAATCGGCTCGGAACTGGCTTTGTAACCCCTCAAAGGTTCTTGCCCTAAAAGACGCCTTCAAATGACCACCGCTGACCAGAGAGCAGTGGTTCTAAAACGGTTTAAGTTGGATTAGATTGCCACTCGGTGTTTTCTTGAACGTTTGCATGAAAAACATCCCAAATCATGATTTCTGTTTTGCCAATTTCATTCATGGGCTTTCCAGATCAGAGCATAGACTACGGGACGTGTATTCTCCGGCTGCTCGAAACTGTTTTCATTTCCTGTCTTAGATTCAGAACTCATATTCCCATCTAGTTAATTTTTAAACTGAGCAACCTCTATCCAGTTGCCATCAAAGTCCTTTAACATCTGATAGTGATGGACCGATGTCTCAGTGATGCCACCTTCTAAATGGACACCATTTGTTTCTAATATTTTTCTGGTGGCTTGTACGTCTTTCACCTTGAAAATAGGAGTGATTCGGCAGGCATCTTGGTCGGTATTTTTCTGTTTAAAACCTTCGTGAATTGTTAGGTATGAGCCATCATTTTTCATGATTAGCATCCCATTTTCTTCAGACATGTCATGAGCCACCTCAAGTCCAATCAAATCAACATAGAAAGACTTTGCCTTCTGAAGTGAGCTTACGAAGATCATCAATTGTCCAAGACTCATTTTATCCTCCGGTTTTTAGGCCAAGTATCACGCTGCAATTGGGCTGTCTAGTAGTGAATCGTTTGGATTTATAATGTCCACCATGTTTGAGCTGGATTTTGAGCGGATAAGTCCTCTAAAACGCGCTATGAAAGTGCGGAAATCTATTCTTGGCCTCTGGAAGCTCATTCAGTTTTCCAAAATCACATACCATCGCCATTGCCTCCCATATTTTAGCAACAGCTGGGTGATCATGAGCTTTTTCTGCAGCCTCACTTGAAACCCACTCAAAAACTTCAAGAATGCTACCATCCATCGATCTGCCAATGAAGGGCTCTCTGGTAGTTGCTAAGCCATACTCTTTTAATGTCGAATAGGGTTTGCGTACTAAGACTTCAAGTTCGTTAAGTTTACCATCATGAGGTCTATACATTGCGATGACAATTTCTGCCTTATTCATAAAGTTTTCTCCTTTTCAAACCAACTAAGCCAATTTCCTACGACATCCACGATTTGTTGGCGATTTAAAATATAGTGTCTTTCTCGTCCAATTTTTTCTATCCGAACAAGTCCGGCGTCTTCAAGAACTTGAAGATGCCGGGTCATTGTCGGCCAGCTACAGCTAAAGCGTTCTACAATTTGACCAGCAGTCATTTTGCCGCCCCTGGATAAAAGAACTACAAGAATCCTTCTCCGCGCTTCATGCGACAGCGCTGAAAACGTAATGTCAAATTCTTCCAACTCTCTTTCAGCTCTACTTTTTCCCACGCAAATATATTTAGCATATATGCTAAATATTAGTCAATTGGAAATTTGTGTCATTCGCGCAATGAGTTAAAATGAAAGATTCTGAAGCGTCTTAAACTAAGCGATTGAACTCGCCGCGGACAACTCGTGATAAATCAATTAAACTGCAAACTTGATCATAAAGTTTTTCGATTTAAATAGACTCAGTGAGAAAAAAGTTCTTCGCCTGCATTTACTGGAATTTCTTGTGAAAAAGACATACATCCGTACTTTGCTTTGAGATTTTCAGGCCCAAACGTCCAATCATCAATTGCGCCGTTTTTCTTGTAAATTTCAGCAGATTTTTTCTGAACCATGAGAAAGTCTTCAATATTCTTTTTTGGAACACGGTAAAAATAAAGTGAAGTGTGCATATTTCGCTAGTATCACTTCACCACTTAACTGTCTATAAAAGGAATGTTTCCAAGGCGACAACTCATCAGCATCATGACGAGTACATGATCAAGCTCTAACCCTCGAACAAATTAAGATAATCCTCATACCCCGCCTCTTTCAGCTTACTCACCGGAATAAATCTGAGAGCAGCGGAGTTGATACAATAACGGAGCCCTGTCGGGTCCGGGCCATCGTCGAAGACGTGTCCTAAGTGAGAGTTGGATTTGGTAGAGCGCACCTCTGTGCGAATCCTCCCGTGACTTAAATCTTCGATGTCACGCACCACTTCCGGTTTTACAGGACGAGTGAAGCTCGGCCAGCCAGTGCCCGAATCAAATTTATCCGTCGAGGCAAAAAGAGGCTCCCCGGAAACCACATCCACATAAAGGCCGTCTTCATGATGGTTCCAAAAGGCATTTTGAAAAGGGCGCTCCGTGCCGTTGCGAGCGATGATCTCGTACTGCTCTGGAGTGAGCAATTTACGAAGTTCCGCATCGTTCTCTGGAAGACCACAGACTAATTCGCAAGCGACCTCATTTTTGGATTGGCTTTTTTCTTTCACGATCCACCTCAGGCTTATTGAGTGCTTCAGATTAGATCTTTTTATTTTGCTCAGCTACTTTGTTTCTCAGATTTTCTTTGTATTTTAGCAATCTTTTTGCCAACTCAGAATCCTGGATCGCTAAAATTTGAACTGCTAAAAGAGCGGCGTTCCCAGAATTGCCAATGGCCACCGTGGCCACCGGAATCCCCTCGGGCATTTGCACGATGGAGTATAAAGCATCCTGACCACCCAAGGCCCCGTGCGGAACCGGAACCCCAATCACGGGCAAGGTAGTGAGTGAGGCCATCATTCCTGGGAGATGGGCGGCTCCTCCGGCTCCGGCAATCACCACTTTATAGTTTTCACTGGCGGCTTTGCCTTCAGCAAACATCAACTCTGGAGTGCGATGAGCGGAAACAATTTTGGTGTGAAAACGGACGCCGAATTCTTTAAAAATTTCTTCAGCCCGCTTCATGGTAGGATAATCGGAGAGACTTCCCATCACGATCATCACTTCTGCATTCTTAGCTGGGCTTTTAGCTTTACTCATTAGGGTCTCAAACTTTCTTGCCACTGACTCTCAGCAGCTTTCAGGGCCTCGAGGAGTTCAGGCAAGGCTTTTTCATCTCCGCTTTGAGCAATCATATGCCCGAGTTTTCTTCCGGGTGAAGTCATTTCTTTATCGTACCAATAAATCTGTGGGTTTTTGGGCCGACCCACAGGTCCTCGAACGCCTTCGGGACCTAAGAAGTTTACCATGGCGAAGGCCTTGGCGGTTTCAAAGTCTTGAGGATTAAACTGCTTTTGCCAATAAGATTTTAAATGCATTTCAAATTGGCTCGATTTCGCGGCTTTTTGCGTAAAATGACCCGAATTATGAACTCGCGGTGCCATTTCATTAACCAGGAGTTCCCCGCTTTGCGTGATAAAAAATTCCACGGCAAAGGTTCCCAAAAGATTCAACTTGGTGCCAATCAAGCGAGCCATTTCCCGAGCACGGGCTTCGTTTTTTTCCTCGTGCAGCGCCTTCATCGCTAAAAAACAAACGCCCTTTTTTTGAATCGTTTCAATCAAAGGATAGGAACCAAAATCCCCGGCAAAACTTTGACAGGAAACCAAGGCCACCTCTTTTACAAAAGGCACAAACTTTTCCGCATAGACTCGAGACTGGCTGGCGAAAGCTTCTTGGCAAAAGTTCTTAATATTTGAAAAATTCAAAGGCTCTGAGGGAGCGGCCGCGAAATTCCCTTTCCCATCATAACCCATGCGAGCCTTTTTAATCACAAAGCCTTGCCACTTTTTGTGCAACTGCTCAAGCTTTTCAGCGGCTTCTAGGTCGGCTGGGAGAATTTCCAAATACTCCGACGTCGGAAAACCATTTTTTTGAAAAAACTTTTTTTGCTCCAATTTGTCCTGAGCAATACGCAGACCTTCCAAAGACGGAGCCGGCTGGGTCCGCGAAGATCCCCAGGCTTGCTCAATGGATTTTATATCTAAAAATTCATTCTCGATCGCATAGCTATCCACGCTCCTGAAAAAAGCGCTGAGCTTGGGAATCTCCGTAATCTCACCTTGTATGATGTTGGCGTGAGCTCTTCCCGCCGGGCACTGAACTTCAGGATGATAGACAGGCGATGGCGGCAGGCCAAGACTGCAACTGGCCTCCCAAAGCATGCGACCTAATTGTCCTCCGCCTAAGATTCCAATCTTCATTTGACTCATGAGTAAACCAGAAGCGCCTTTTGCGAACCATCAGTCACCGCGACTTCACACTGTTTATTTTTACGTATGACTTGTCCGAGTTTCCAGGATTTAAAGTTATTTTTCTTTAAGTGAGCCAAAATGGTCGCCGCCTTTTCAGGATCACAGGCAATCACCATCCCAATGCCCATATTAAAAGTCTGAGATTTTTCTTCGAAGGTCAAAGAGGAATCCTTCAAAGACTCCAACCACTGATAGGCTTTTGGTCGTTCGTTCAAAGGGGGCAAATGAATTTCATAGCTCACTTTTTCAGACATGCGAGGCACATTCAAAAAGCCCGAACCCGTGATATGCGCCAAACCTTTGACGCTTCCGTTGGCGAGAAGTTTTTCTAAAGCCTTCGTGTAAATCACTGTTGGTCGCAGCAGCTCTTCAGCGAGGGTTTTCTTGCTCAAGGCTTTTGTCGGTTTCCACGCCGCGAATAACTTACGGACCAAGCTGTAACCATTGCTATGAAATCCCGAAGAAGAAATACCAATGAGAACATCCCCTGGCTTGATATTTTTTAAAGGCAACGCCTTCTTTTTATCAACCGTCCCCACCGCAAAACCGGCCAGATCATATTCACCGGCTTCATAGAAGCCCGGCATTTCCGCCGTTTCACCGCCGATCAAGGCACAGCCTCCTTGAAGGCAGCCTTGCACGATCCCCGCTAAAACTTCTTTCGCTGTTTTTGGCTTTAACTTGCCTGTCGCAAAGTAGTCCAAAAAGAATAAAGGTTTGGCGCCTACACAGAGCAAATCATTCACTGACATGGCCACCAGGTCGATGCCGACGGTATGATGGGAGTCCCACTCAAAAGCGAGTTTTAGTTTGGTCCCTACTCCATCCGTACTGGCCGCGAGCAATTGCTTCGCGTTCAAAGAATAAAGCGAGGCGTACCCCCCCACTGAGGATTTCACATTGGCATTGAGAGTGGACTTTACCATCATCGAAATGCTTCCCACAAATTGGTCAGCCAAATCGCGATTCACTCCCGCTTTTTCGTATGCGCCTTTTTCTGATTTCATCTTCTAATGCCTATTCTTAATGTCTGAAGTGGCGATAGCCAGTGAAGGCCATGGCGATTTTATGTTCGTTGCAAGCCGCAATGACTGTCGCATCCTTGATACTTCCCCCTGGCTGGACGATCGTGCGAATCCCCGCACGGGCCGCCACATCGACAGAATCTCTGAAGGGAAAAAAAGCATCACTGATTAAAATGCACTCCCCGAGGTCCGTTTTATTTAAAACACTCTGCGCGCGGGGAATAGCCAACTTTTCCATGGCCTCGACACGGTTCGGTTGGCCTTGGCCAGCTCCCACCATGCGATAGTCTCCTTCGCTGTCTTCACAAACCAAGCAAACTGAATTGCTCTTGAGAGTTTTATTGCAGAAAATTCCAAAATGCGCGAGGGCATTCCACTGGGTTTGCCATGGTACTTCGGTCACTCCTTTAAGCGGCTCTTCGATCTGTTGGTCCAAGCTTTGGGTTAAGGTGCCACCGGCCACGGTCATCTGCATGGAAGGAGAATCCAAGTCCCAATGCTTCACTGTCACCGCTTTTAAATTCTTTCTTTGAGTCAGCAGATCTTTAAGATCCGTGTCTTTTAATTTGGGTGCTGAAACCAATTCAACAAAGCGACTTTGGAAATACTGTAGAATTTCCGCATCCACTTCGTCCGTGAAAATTAAAACACCGCCGAAGGCCGATACGGGGTCACAAGCCCAGGCCTTTTCTAGTGCACGGAGTTGCGCTTTAGGCGCGGACTTTGAGACCGTGGCAACGCCACAAGGGTTGTTATGCTTTACGATCACCACGCTGGTTTTGTCCGGAAAAGCCGCTTTCAGATCGCGGGCCACAAAATAAGCCGAAGAAAGATCCACAATGTTGTTATAAGAAAGCTCAGTGGAAGTCAGTGGATGATTCCAATCCAATGGAGAATTCGCATGTACTTTCAATGAAGCCTTCTGATGTGGGTTTTCACCGTAGCGTAAAACCTTGGTGCCTGCGCCAAAGACGGATTGAATACTCAAATCATAGTCCGTCACCAAATCCCAAGCTTGAGCCGCGACTTCTATGGCGGTTTTTCTTTCCACCGCGCCTTGAGAATTCAATTGCTCAATCACCGCAGAGTATTGATTGGGATCCGTCAGCACCACCACATCCGGAGCATTCTTCGCCGCTGCACGAACCAAAGCAGGCCCACCGATATCTATTAATTCCGTCAGTTCATAGCGGGAAAGATTCTTATCCATATTCTTTTGGAAGGGATAGAAATTCACCACCACCGCATCCAAGAGTTTGATATTCAACTTTTCCCAATCCAATTTATCTTTTGGATCTTCCCGGCGAGCTAAAATTCCGGAGAAAATTTTAAAAGACAGAGTCTTCATACGCCCTTGGAAAGCCTCGGGAGTTTCAGACAGCTGTTCCGCCGGGCGACAAGGAATTTTAGCATCTTGCAAAGTTTTGAGAGTTCCGCCGGAAGCATAAAGCTCCGTTCCCGTTTTATGCATCGCTTGAGCTAAATCAACCAGGTCTGTTTTATCAGAAACACTGAGCAAAGCTCGACGAATTTTTAGCGGAGCAGTCGTTACAGACATGAGGCCTCCTTATAGGCATTTTTAAAGAACATCATTCCGATTTCCTCTTCATGGGATTTTTCTGGACACAAGGTCCACTGAGGGTTTTGAGTTTTACGAACCGCCGCCTCCGGATGGGGCATCAAACCAAAGACTCGGCCTGAGGGATTGGTCAAACCCGCAATCTGCTGGGTACTGCCGTTCACATCTTCGCTATAATACAGGCTGACTTTAAAATCGGGACAATTTGCAACATCCACCGAAGAATCGAAAAGCAAACGTCCCTCACCGTGACGAATCGGCAAATACATCTTTTCAAGATCTTTCAGAAAGACATTGGCAGAGGCGTCTTTTTTACCAGCCACTTTAAGCTCCACATCCAGCTCCACCCAGCGATTGATAAACTTATTCTGAATATTATGCGTGATAGAAACTTTTTTACCAAAAGCCCCCATGGCGATCAAAGCTTGAAAACCATTGCACACTCCGAGAACGATCCCGCCATTGGCGGAATAATCTTCGAGATTCCAATTGAGGCCCTTGGTCAGCTTCAAAGCCAGCACCCGGCCCGAACCCAAATGATCTCCGAAGGAAAACCCCCCCGGCATAAAGAGCGCGCTGTATTCTTTTTTCAGATGGTCCTGGGAAAACTTCTTTTGAATCAAATCATTGATATGGACAATATCAACTTTAAATCCCGCAGCGCGAGCCGCATGGGACATTTCTTGTTCGCAGTTGATGCCGTCTCCAGCTAAAACTAAAGCTTTAATCATAAACTCTCCCGGCTCCAAGCTTGGTATAGTTCTTCCACGGCGATACTGTGAGACTGATCTTGAAACGTCCATTTCCACTCTGCTGTTGCAGTTAAACTGCCGACCTCCACAAAGTCGAGGGCTTTTTGTTTCCAAATCTTTTCAGCGGTCGCGGCTTTTTCTGCAGGGACACTGACGATAAATTGATGGAAGCCTTCGCCGAAAGAAGTTTTCGCGAGATGGAGTTCCAATGCGGAACTAAACTCCAAACCTAAATTATTGGTGAAGCAACTTTCCGCCAGAGCCGTCAAAAGGCCGCCCTCACTGAGGTCATGGGCTGAGCGCAAATATTCGCTGGATTCTTTAGATCCTAGCCACTGATATAAATTCAAAGCCTTCGGCCAGTTTGGAGCTGGAGCTGTCACCGCCTTCACTTCACTCTTCGCTTCCGCATGCAAGCCCTGCCACTCGGATTGAGCCAAGCCCAACTGAGCTGGTCCTAACTTATAGACTTTATCTCCGGCTTTCTTAAAATCCGCGGAGCGAGCCAAAGTATAATCCGGCATTCTACCCATGGCGGTCACCAACAAGGTCGGAAGCACAGAGATCTTTACCGGTTTGCCATTTTGGCTGCCCTTGTAATCATTCTTCATGCTGTCTTTGCCCGAAATCAGCGGAGCCTTTAACGCCAGACAAGCTTCACGCAGTCCGTAGCAAGTTCTGACCAGAGCCGCCATTTTTTCGACATCCTCGACCGGATCGGGCCAACAGAAATTATCAATCAAAGATAAAACCGTTTCATCGCCCAAAGAAAATTCAGCGCCCACGCAAAGTAAATTTCTCACGGCTTCATCCACCGCAGCTTGAGCCATAATATAGGGATCCACTGCGGACAATCTTGGATTCAACCCGCAGCCCACCACAACGCCGATAGAATTATTCGACTTGAGTTCCGTCGAGAGCGCTAAAACCGCCGCATCATTCGGAGTCGATCTTTGGGTTTTAGAAGTTTGCAGGGACTTCACCACCGAACGCCCTTGCACCTCATGATCATATTGGCGAATGAGATTCTCTTTGCTGCGAATATTCGGCCGCTGCAAAATCGCCTTCAGAGTTTGGAAAGGTTTTTCTTCCCGGGGCTCCGTCGCTCCCGCTGGCGCAGCTTTCTCTACCCAATGCGCTTTGAGCTGCAAGGGAGGAACCCCTTCATGCAAAAATTCAAGGCTCAAATCAGCGACTTTGCTTTCGGCATAGAAAATTTCAAAGCGTCCGCTATGGGTGAATTCACCCAAAACACTGACCTCAACACCACGGCGATGGGCCAACTCCAAGAACGCGGCTTTGTTTTTTGGTGGAACAGCGACGGTCATTCTCTCTTGAGATTCACTGATGACCAACTCAAAAGGTTTCAGTCCGTGCATTTTGGTTTTTGCCAAGGACACATCCATGCGCGCGCCACCGGCAATATCCGCCATCTCTCCGACGGAAGAAGAAAGTCCCCCCGCTCCGTTGTCAGTCAGCGTGCGATAGAGTCCCAAATTACGGGCCTCGATCAGGAAATCCGTCATACGACGTTGCGTGATAGGATCGCCGAGCTGAACCACGCTGGAAGGAATAGACTCCGTCATTTCCAGAGAGGAGAAAGTCGCCCCATGAATTCCATCGCGGCCGATGCGTCCGCCCACCATGCAAATCAAATCGCCATTTTCAATTTTTTTCTCGGCACACAGTTTGTCCGCGATCTTCCGTGGCATAATCCCGCCGGAGCCGCAAAAAACCAAGGGCTTGCCAACAAAAGAGGGATCGAAATAAAGAGCCCCGTTCACGGTGGGAATTCCGCTCTGATTGCCGCCGGCCTCAACTCCGCTGCGAATGCCTTCGAGGATCTGCGCTGGAGGAATAATTCCGCTTGGCAGTCCATCCGTTAACTCCAAAGGACCGACACAGAAAACATCCGTATTGAAAATGGGTTTTGCGCCAAAGCCGCAACCTAAAATATCACGATTCACGCCCACGATTCCGGTGATGGCTCCGCCAAAAGGATCCAAAGCGGAAGGGGAATTGTGCGTTTCAACTTTAATACACACAGCCTCTTCTTCACTGAAAGCCACAATCCCCGCATTGTCTTTAAACACTGATAGCAGCCAAGGCTTTGGCAATTCCTTCGTGGTGCCGGCGATGGTGGTTTTAAAAAGGCTGGAAATTTTCGAGGGAATATTGGACTTTTTCGAAGCTTCTTCTGAGTATTCCACCTCAGCCGAAAAGATTTTATGTTTGCAATGCTCAGACCAGGTCTGCGCTAAAATCTCCACTTCCACATCGGTGGGATTTCTTTTCTCTTTGGTAAAATAATTTTGAATCGCACGCATCTCTTGCAGATTCAAAGACAGCAGATTTTTCTTACTCAGCTCTATCAACTGATCATCGTTCATGCCCAGAATAGGAACGATTTGCCCCTGAGGAGTCGTTCCGGTAGGGAGAATAAATTTAGGTCCGATTTCTGAAGATTCAAAACGAGGATACTTTTCGAATTCACTTCGAGAGTAAACGCGATGACGGTGAATCAGGGAATTCGAAATCAAGTTAGAGGTTATCTTTTCCATATCTTCTTTGACCAATTCAGGACCCACAAACAAATAAGCCTGACCTGAAACCACTTGGCTTTCAAGCAGCTCTCTACGGCAGCAAATTTCTAAAGCCTCAAGTCCGGTGCGGCCCAAATTATCGGTCATGCCAGGATGATATTCGCGCTCCACCACCCAATGACTTTCGGGCCAGTGCTTTTGTTGAAGTACTTCATCCCACCAGATATCCTTGGCGGCCTCAGTGAACTCAGCACTCTCCCCTTCGAACTTGGTCCAAAAAAGATCCACAACACGAAGAGATTTGATTTTTTGAGAGAGCACAGGATTCCACTTTTGGATTCTCGCCAAAAGGGCCATTCCCTTGGGATCTTGCAGTTCATTCTTAAGAATGACTTCGGTGCGGTTGAACATGAAGTTTCTCTCCTTTTTTTATAATTTCAAATTGATTTTGGAGAACCCATTGCAAGGTCTGCGGATACAGCTCGTGTTCAACGGCAAGTCCCCGGCGTTCGACGTCTTCTACACTGTGACAGTCTGAAATCGAGAATTCACGTTGCGCGCAAATAAGTCCGGTATCCACTCCAGCATCCACAAAATGAACAGTGATCCCTGTTCGCGATAACTTCCCTAATAATTTTTGCTCAAAAGCTTTTTTATAACTTTCCAGCCCGGGAAACTCCGGAAGTAATGAGGGATGAATATTCACGATTCTGGCAAAGCCCCGGGGATCGCTAAAGGCACTGATAAATTCCGCTGAAAGAATTCTCATAAACCCCGCAAGGACCAGGTAATCTAAATTTAACTCTTGAAGAGTCGATTTCATTTTTTTTTGATTTTTTTCCACCAAGGTTTCCAGCCCTCGCGCTTTGGCTTTTTCTAAAACCAAAGACTCTGGTCGATCTGAAATGACCACGGCAATCCGCGCATCCAAAAGTTTTGCTTCAATAGCGTCAGCAATGGCTTCAAAATTAGAGCCGCGACCTGAGGCTAAGATAGCAATTGTTGGCGATGCGTTTAGACCCACTCAGACCCCACGCCCTCACGGTATTGCATTCCTTCAAAGGAAATTTCTTTAAGATGGGCAAAGGCTTTTTGGCGGGCCTCTTTGATGGAGCTTCCTAAACCAAGGGCTCCGAGAACTCGTCCACCGGAGGTCACCCACTCAGCCGCAGGCTGACCAGCTAACTGAGCCGCAGGCTGACCAGCTAACTGAGCCGCAGGCTGCTTTTTCACACCGGCAAAAAAACCATGATGCGATTCAAGCCAACGATCCATTCCCCGAATCGGTTGCCCCAATGCAGGTTCTGTGGGATACCCCGGAGCCGCCGCCACCACATAAACCGCTACTTGCGAAGACATCGGCACCATGCGGGGCATCTGATGAAGTGTGGAGCGAGCACAGGCTTCACACCACTCCAAAAGATCTCCCTCCATCAGAGGCAACAAGGCCTGGGCTTCCGGATCGCCAAAGCGAGCATTGAATTCCAAGACCCAGAAATCTTCTCCATCAATCATCAGGCCCGCATACAAAATTCCTTTGTAAGGGGTCCCCCTTTTTTTCATTTCTTGGAGGGTCGGTAAAAATACGGATTCACGAACTTTAGCCGCCAAAGTGGAATCTTCGAGGGGCACAGGGCAGACCGCACCCATACCACCGGTATTCGAGCTCAAGGGATCTTCTGTCAAAGTTTTATAATCCCGGACTGGAGCCAGAAGCGAACAGGTCTCGCCGTCGCAAAAAGCCAACCAGGAAATCTCTTTTCCCTTCAAACGCTCTTCAATTACAAAAGATTTGGAATAAACTTGGAGGCGTTCCAAAGCTTGCAGAGCTTGCTCTTGAGTTTCACAAATCTCCACGCCTTTTCCGAGAGCCAGGCCATCGGCCTTCATCACCCATTGCTTTTTTTGCCAGTTCAAATCAAGAAGAAGTTGTTTGGCCTCGGCCACGGAGCGCACATCATAGCCCTCTGCCGTGGGAACTTTTGCCGCTTGCATGACTTTTTTAGCAAAGATTTTACTGCTTTCCAGACGAGCGGCCGCTTGACGGGGACCGAAAATTTCCAGTCCTTCTTTTTCAAAAATATCCACCGCGCCGTCCGCCAAAACATTGTCAGGACCGACGACGACAAAATTAACTTTTTGTTCTTTCGCTTTTTTCGCAAGCTTGGCAAGGGCTTCAGGGCCCTTCACAGAATCGGTCCAAGCCGTAACGGATTTATTCGCGTACTGATTTTGCAATTGCTGAACGGCCGCCGAATTTTCCGGAGCCATCACTAAACTTTGAACCCGCGCCGATGCCAAAAGCTTCCAAGCCATGGCATGCTCTCGGCCGCCGGACCCTAGCAACAGGATTTTCATTCAGAGGCTCCTTTAAGATAAGTGGCCAACTCCGTCACCACATGATCCAAACTCGGACACGGGAATAATTTCTCAGCGGCAATTTCATTCACCAACGCTTGATACATTTCACTGACCAGATTCTTTAAAACCGGCGGCAAGGCTGGAGGAGGTTTCACCAAGGCTTTCCAGTCAGCATAACCTTTGGCTTCTCCCTCTTCCTTGGCTTTTTCAAGCTCCTCATACCAAGGAGTCTTTCTGTAGAAATCGCGCAAGACTTCTTTAGAAAGTTGCATTCCCTGTTTTTCCAAACGCATCTCGTCGGGACCAATGGCATCGACCAGGATGATTTCGCCCTCCATAGACAAACCCCACTCGAGTTTTCCATCCATCAAGCGAATGCCCTTGTCGCCAAACCAAGTTTTAAGGGTTTGTGCGACCTCCGCAGTTTTGGCGCTCACTGCCACAAACTGGGCTGGAGTGAGACCGCTGATTTTGAGAGCTTCTTCCTGAGACAAAGGACGATCCTTGTCTTCAAGCTTGGTAAACATCTCGATGAAGGGTTTTGGGAATTGATCCCCTACTTTATAATTTTTCTCGGCATGTCTTTTAATAAAAGAACTGCCCGCACAAACTTCAAAACGGAACACCACTTCTAACGGAATAAGAAAGGGTTTTTCCATCGTCTTAGGATAGGTGTAATAATTCCGGCCATTTTCACTGATTCGTTCCGGACGGTAAACGCCGATCTTTTGCACCAGAACATTTCGTTCGCCATCAAAGCCGCGGTAATGAGTTTTCACGCCTTGAGCTTCAAGTCTTTTAAACAACACAGACATCAGTTTCGCTAAACCCACCCCTTTAAAGGGAATGGTGTCGGGCATTTTTCCCCAGTCAAAAACCGAGTAGTCATCGGTGAACTCAAAAACTAGATTTGCAGACTCATCCGAAGAAAAGATTCTTTTCACCGAACCTTCATACATCAAGCGATTCTTGCTAAATCTATTTGTAAGCACTCCGGTCCTCATTTCTTAATTGAATTAATTCTTTCACCCCCTCAATGCCTGTCGGATATTGTTTGTTCAAACAGGCCATGCAAGGGGTTATATTGTTTTCAGGGAAAATGGCTTCTTTCAAGGCTTCCATTTCCTGGTAGATAACGCCATCCGCACCCAATTCTTCTTCGACGCTTTGCAGGGTTTTATTGTTCGCGAGAAGTTCTTTCTCCATGGGGAAATCGATTCCATAAAAACAGGGATGCTTGATCGGAGGGCAGGTCGACGCGAAATAAACTTCTTTAGCTCCCGCCATACGCACCAGCTCAATCAATTTTCGCGAAGTCGTTCCGCGCACGATGGAATCATCCACAAGCAAAACCCGTTTGTCTTTAATCTCGGAATAGACCGGCGCCAATTTCAAATGCATGGCCTGCTCGCGTTTGTCCTGACTGTCTAAAATAAAAGTTCGATTAATATAACGGTTCTTAATCAAAACTTCACGATAAGGAACTTTTAATTCTTCAGACAAGGCAATCGCCGCGATACGCGCGGTTTCCGGAACTGGAACAACAATATCAAATCCAATATTGTCTTTTAACATGCGCTCACGCACTGAAATCGCCATTTTTTTTCCCAACTCAATCCGCGCCTTATAAACCGGACTTCCTTCGATTTCCGACGTGGGAGAGGCAAAATAAACCCACTCGAACATACACGGTCGATGGGCCTGGGCATACAGCTGTTTTCTTTGCATCCCCCCATCCATGGAAATCGCTACGATTTCTCCTGGCCGGATATCTTCAAAGTTTTCGTAACCCAAGAAAGACAGCGCGGTGCTTTCAGAAGCCAAAGCATAAGAAAGCTTCCCGTCGTCTTCCTGTCGTGTCCCCATGACTAAGGGACGAAGACCATGGGGATCACGGAAAGCCACCAACCCAAAACCTGCCACCATCGAAACAATGCTGTAACTTCCTATGGCCTTCTCGAAAATAAAAGAAACCGAGGAACAAAAATCTTCAAAGCTCGGCGTGCGTTTATGGACATTTTTTGCCAGGCCTTCAGCAAAGAGATTGATAATATTTTCGGTATCTGAATCGGCCAGAGGCTGGCGTTGATATTTTGTGCGAAGTTCCTGCGTCAGCGCTCGGAAATTGACCAGATTGCCATTATGAACGAGGCCAATCCCATAAGGGTAATTGAGTAAAAAAGGCTGCACGTTCCGCAGCTCACTTTTCCCGGCGGTTCCATAGCGAACGTGACCGATAGCCACAGTTCCAGTGAGAGGGCGCATATTTTCCTCAGTGAAAACTTTTTCCACCAAGCCGAGATTTCTCACATAGTGAAACCCGGAGTCATCATAAGATAAGATCCCCGCGGCATCTTGACCTCGATGTTGAAGTAAACTGAGACCCCTCAGCGCTCTTGAGGAAGCCTGGCTAGTGCCAATGAGCCCAATGACTCCGCACATCGTCCCTCCGAACAGGTGCTAAACACCCATTTTATTTACATTTTTTGAATGCATGCACGCTAGCAGAAGGGCTTCTTAATATAAAGAAAAAAATTCAAGATTTCGTTAAGACCAGGGGCGCCATCAACAGGACTGTTTAGCCTCTTTCTGAAGGGCCTTTAAAAGGGCCTTGACTCTTTTCGAGAGGATAGCCCCTCATAGATCTTCGATGAAAACAAACTCTTAAAATATTAAACCTTCATGAAGCTGCTGAAGAACCCGCTAAAGCAAATTGATATCCTTCTTCAAGAAGAAAGTTAACTAGACTTCTTCAGTTACACCCCCAACATTCCACATATCCCTTGCTTTATGCATATAAAATCATTAACCTATATGCATAGGAAGGAGCCCTCATGCGAACCACTCTCGATTTGAACGAAGATTTAGTGAACCAGGCTCGTAAACTCACCAATATAAAAGAAAAAACGGCCCTGATCCATGAGGCTCTCCGGGTCCTTATTGCCCAGGCCGCTCAAAAAGAACTTGCTCTTATGGGAGGCACGCAAAAACAGGTAAAACCTATTCCCCGTCGTAAAGCCGGATAGGTTATGATACTTGTTGATACCAATGTTTGGATTGAACACTTCAAAGTTTCTTCGCCGCAACTTATAGAACTCCTGATGGAGGGAAGGGTCGTCACTCATGAGTTCATTCTCGGAGAGCTGTCACTCACCCATTTTAACAAAAAAGATCGTGAAAAAATTTTCGAAAGACTGCGAGCCTTGGAAAGAGTGAAAACCTCAAAGCATGAAGAGGTTTATGATTTTTCATTTCACTCTAAATTGTCGGAAAAGGGAATTGGCTGGATTGATAGCCATTTACTGCACGCCTGCGTCACCCAAAAGCTCGAACTTTTGACCTTCGATAAAAACCTATCTCAGCTAGCGAAAAAAATAATCAGATAACGGCGAATTCTTTCTTGCCTTACTTCAAAACAGCTTTCAAAAATTTTCCGGTCTCACTATTTTTGACTTTGACGATTTGTTCTGGTGTTCCCGTCGCAATGATAAGCCCCCCGGCTTTACCGCCATCAGGTCCCAGATCAATCACATGATCCGCACACTTCACCACTTCGAGATTGTGCTCGATCACCAGCACGGTATTTCCTTGATGACTCAGATCTTGAATCAGTTCCACCAATTTTTTGATGTCTTCAAAATGCAAACCTGTGGTGGGTTCATCTAAAATATACAATGTCTTTCCGGTTCCGCGACGAGAGAGTTCTTTGGATAATTTCACCCGCTGGGCTTCGCCACCCGACAAAGTCGTTGAACTCTGACCGAGCGTCATATAATCCAACCCCACGCGATTCAAAGTTTCGAGTTTGCGATAAATCTGCGGATGGTTTTTAAATAGTTCCAAGGCCTCCAAGACGCTCATATTAAGAATATCCGAAATGGACTTTCCTTTGTACTTTACGTTCAGAGTTTCACGATTGTAACGAGCGCCCAGACAAGTTTCGCATTTCACGAAGACGTCACTCATGAAATGCATTTCCACGCGAATTTGCCCATGTCCCAAGCAGGTCTCGCAACGCCCGCCCTTCACGTTAAAACTAAAACGTCCCGGAGGATAACCCCGCAGTTTTGAGTCCGGCAGGCCCGCAAACAAATCACGAATCATGGGAAACAACCCCACATAGGTGGCTGGAGTTGAACGAGGCGTGCGACCAATGGGTCTTTGATTGATATCAATGACCTTGTCAATATGCTCAATCCCCTCCAACTTTTGAAAACTCGAAGGCGAGGCACCGGCTTTGTAAAAGCGTTGGGCCAGGATTTTAAAAAGCGTATCAATGATCAAGGTGCTCTTGCCACTGCCTGAAACTCCGGTTACCGCAGTAAAAGTGCCCAGGGGAATTTCCAGCGTCACATTTTTCAAGTTGTTGCCACTGGCTCCGATCAAACGCAATTTCTGACCATTGCCTTGACGACGTTGCCTCGGGATCGGGATTCGCAGCTCTCCCGAAAGATAGCGACCCGTCAGACTTTTTGGATTGGCCTCAATTTCTTGCGGAGTTCCCGCCGCCATCATCTCTCCGCCTAAGCGCCCTGCTCGAGGACCTAGGTCGACAACATGATCGGCGAAACGAATTGTGTCCTCGTCATGCTCCACGAGCAAAATGGTATTTCCGCGGTCCTTCAGCTCGGCAATGATATGCAACAGGCGATGATGATCGCGGGGATGCAAACCTATTGAAGGTTCATCCATCACGTACAAAACTCCAATCAATGAAGATCCCACCTGCGTTGCCAAACGAATCCGCTGGGCTTCTCCGCCGGAAAGAGTTCTCGAAGGACGACTTAAAGACAAATATCCCGTTCCCACACGAATTAAATAATCCAGGCGATTGAGAATCTGCTTGGAAATCTTTTCGGCGATCATCTGATCTTTGGATTTCCAAGAAACTTTGGCGAGCCAATCCCGCAACTCCACAGCACTTAAATCCGAAAGCTCGGCGATATTTTTATCCTGGAGGCGAACGTTCAAAGATTCTTTTTTAAGCCGGGCCCCCTGACAATCGGGGCACACGGAAAGAACCATCTCTTCACTTTCTTCTTCTTCATCATTTGATGAAGCCACCTTTTTACCTTTATAAGTGTATTTTACTTTCTCCAGACGACGAGCCCCAACCACGCCCTCTGAAAACTCTTCTTCTTCCACCAGATCCGCAGTGCCAAGTCCATGGCAGGTCAGGCAAGCTCCACGGGGATTGTTGAAACTGAAAATGCGCGGTTCGATTTCCGGAAAGCTGTAACCGCATTGAGGGCAGGACGAATGCAAACTGTAAGACACTCGTTCCCCATTCAAAGTCTGGGTCACCAAACGGCCATTGGCCATGCTTAAGGCCGTATTGATACTTTCCGCCAAACGCAGCCGATTCACAGAGTCTTTTAAAATCACCTGATCCACGACCAGGTCGATATCATGGACTTTGGTTTTCGCAAGTTTGGTGGCTTTTTCCAGGTCGATCCATTTTCCATCAATCTGTGCTTTGACGAAACCTTTGCGCGCCCAACGCTGAAACTCAGCCATGAATTCGCCTTTTTTACCTTGAGCCATTGGAGCCAAAATATGAAATTTTGCAGCTTGTGGATTCTTAGAACCTTTCTTTAAAATTTCCTCGAGAATTTGCTGAGGCGTCTGGCTGCTCACTGGAAGATGATGCGTGGGACACTCCGGGACCCCGACCTTTGCAAACAACAATCGCATATAATCATAGATTTCCGTCACCGTGCCCACCGTCGAGCGTGGATTTGTACTGACGGATTTTTGATCAATCGCGATGGCAGGAGAAAGTCCTGTGACTGAATCCACTTCTGGTTTTTTTAATTGTTCTAAGAAGTTTCGTGCATAGGCCGAAAGACTTTCCACATAGCGCCGTTGACCTTCCGCATACACGGTATCAAAGGCCAAACTGGATTTGCCACTGCCGCTGAGGCCGGTGAAAACCGTGATTTTATTGCGGGGGATGACCACGCTCACATCTTTGAGATTGTGTTCTTTCGCACCCTTGACAACAATACCGTCGAATTCTTGATTAGAAGCCATCTCGCCACTTTACAAAAACCCGCAACAAGGCGCAAGAAGTGCTTTGGCGCGGGTCATGTGATCTAACAGCTATTTCATTTGGCAGCCTGGACAAACTCCGTAAAGCTCCAGAACGTGGTGGGTCAATTGGTAACCGAATTGTTTTGCTACTTTTTCTTGCAAAGACTCGATGGTTTTATTCTCGAATTCACAGATTTTGCCACACCGAACACAGGTTAAATGATCATGGTGATTTTTTAAGTTCAGTTCATAACGCGCCGGCAATCCGCCCATGCGCACTTCAGCGACGAAATGCCCCTCACTCAAGGTTTTCAAAAAACGATATACAGTCGCAAAGCCAATTTCAGGATGAGCGGCATTTACTCTCTCAAAGAGTTCTTGTGCGGTAATATGACGATGCCCCTCATGCAAGGCTTTCAAAATCGCCATTCGCTGAGTCGTCACCTTGAGATTCAGTGCACGAATAATTTTTTTTAATTCAGACTTACCCACTTCATCACCGTAAACGATAATGTCCTCATCATGTTGGCGCGGCAGTAAGGGAACTGTATCTTTGCTCATTGGCACCTCTCTGCTTTAAAGGTATAAGCAAAGCTCCGGCCAAAGTCTAATCAATTAAGAATAGTTCTCACTTGTAGCCTTAATTTTTGAAGTAATGAAAGCCAAATGACAGCTGACAAATATTTGATTTTAAACAGAAGTCCATAGATTTTATTATAAAAATGAGACCGCCGCCCTAACCTGTAACGGTTCTTCGCGGAGGCTTGTATGATAAAATTAATTTCACTTTTTCTGCTTGTACTGTCTTTTGCTTATACCAGTTTAGCTGATCCAGATGTGCCTCTCCCAGGCCCAGGAGCTCCACCGAGCGAGCCCCCTGCGCCACAACCGACGCCTCCTCCGTCCCCCACTCCTCCGTCCCCCACTCCTCCTCCACCGGATTCTCCGTCACCGAAACCAACGCCGAAACCACGCCAGTCTCCGCGAAAGCCCCCCAGACGAACTCCAAAGGTGCCTGCGCCCACACCCACTCCAGATCCGGATCAAGATTTAACCCCGACGCCGACTCCGTGGCCGAGCGAAACCCCCACCCCATCACCAATTCCACCGCAGGAATCTAAAAAAACTTATACCGTAGGAGTTGGCCAGGTAGCCCGCTTTAAAGACCGTGTTTTCAATTTTTTTATCCCTGCGCATCGGAGTAGTATTCGCGCCCTCCGTATCACCTGTACCCGCCAAGAAATTAAAATCAAGAACGTCACTGTCCAATTTACCAATGGTCAGAGATCTGATCAGTTCTTTTTGGTGGGCCCGCTTAATTTTGGAGAGAGCCGAGTCACCTATATGCCGGGCGAGGCTGTCTTTAAAATTACCGTAGTGGCTTCAAGCTCTTCGATCTTTAAAGGCAAGGGTGCCTTTAGATTAGATGCTACGGCGATATTACTTCGCCGCAGAAACGAAGGGAAAGAGGAACCTCACCAGATAGAATCTCCCCTGCTTGATGAAAACAAGGAAACCCCTTATTAAAGGCCCCCCTTGTTTAAAATAAAAATTAAGGGCAACGTTGCAAATTGTTAATCAGATCATAGATGGAATTACGAGCA
>DATBTE010000183.1:0-8578 GCA_036559425.1 Pseudobdellovibrionaceae bacterium
TATTTTCATGCAACGAAAAGGCCTAGGCGCTGTCTTTCGTATTATTCCTGAAAAAATCAAAACTGCACAGGAGCTGAACCTTCCTAATTCAGTAATGGAGGTCATTGACTGCGAAAAAGGCCTAATCCTTGTCACTGGACCGACAGGCTCTGGTAAATCGACCACCCTGGCCTCATTAATCCACCATATCAACGCGACTCGAGAAGCTCATATTATCACGGTTGAAGATCCTATTGAGTTCGTGCATCCAAATATTAAATCCTTGATCAATCAACGCGAGGTCGGAAGCCATACAAAGTCTTTTGCCAATGCATTGAAAGCCGCACTTCGTGAAGATCCGGATATCTTGCTCGTCGGCGAGCTGCGGGATTTAGAAACGATCGCTTTGGCGCTCACCGCCGCTGAAACCGGACACATTGTGTTCGGAACACTTCACACCAATAGTGCCGCAAAAACCATTGACCGGATCATTGACGTATTCCCTTCCAGCCAGCAGCAACAGATCAGAACCATGCTCGCGGAAAGCTTACGGGGAGTTATTGCCCAAACCCTGTTCACCCGAGCGGACGGACAAGGTCGTATTGCCGCTTATGAAATCATGAGAAATACCAGAGCCATTGCGAATCTCATTCGTGATAATAAAATCCATCAAATTCCATCAGCTATGCAGACAGGATCTTCAAGCGGCATGATACTTTTCGAAAAATATATTGAAGATTTAGTTAGAAAGGGAAAAGTCTCTACCCATGACGCTAAAACCTTCCTCGGAAAAGACGCAGAAGCCACCTCCGTAAATTCCGGTAATGGTACTAAAGCAGGTTAGTTTTTTGACTTTTTAAAGAAGCCTCGATACCTTCCAATGGACAACATTGGGAGGTCCTTTTGAAAAATTTAGCCTCATATATAGACCATACACTCTTAAAACCCGAAACCACTGAGCTACACATTCGTCAACTTTGCAAAGAGGCCTTGGAAAATCATTTTTTTAGTGTTTGCATTAACACAAGTTTTATCCCTCTCTGTAAAGAACTTTTAAAAAACTCGCAGATAAAAATCTGTGCCGTTATAGGCTTTCCCTTGGGAGCCATGAGTACCGATGCAAAAGCCTTTGAAACTCAGTGGGCTATACAAAAGGGCGCTGATGAAATCGATATGGTCATTCAAGTTGGTTTTCTAAAAAATCATCAATATGATTATATTTATAATGATATTGCAAAAGTCGTTGAGGCCGCTCAAAATCGACCCGTAAAGGTGATTATTGAGACCTCTCTGCTTTCTCATGAAGAAAAAATCAAAGCTTGCCAACTTAGCAAAGACGCGAAAGCTCATTTCGTTAAAACCTGCACCGGCTTTGCGGGCGGCGGAGCCACTGTAGAAGACGTGCTTTTAATGAAATCTATTGTGGGCGACGCTATGGAAGTTAAAGCCAGCGGGGGCATCCGTAACCTGGCCAGCGCCGAAGCCCTGCTCAAAGCAGGAGCTACGCGTCTTGGTACAAGTTCAGGCGTTCAACTCGTTAAAAACCAAACTGCTAGCGGAGCTTACTAAATGTCTTTTCTTGCCTCTGAAATTATTAAAATAAAACGCAATGGCGGCATTTTATCTTCGGAACACATTAAAGAGTTTATTCTTGGGTATTCCCGAGGTCGCATTCCTGATTATCAGATGTCCGCTCTCTTAATGGCAATTTATTTTAAAGGGATGACCACAGAGGAAACTTTGTCTTTAACGAAAGCCATGCTCCATTCTGGTGAAGTTGTGGATTTATCGCAACTCTCCGGTTTTAAAGTGGACAAACACTCTACCGGTGGCGTCGGTGATAAAACGAGTTTAATTCTAGGTCCCATTGTGGCCACAGCCGGAGTGACTGTACCAATGATTTCTGGAAGAGGACTTGGCCACACTGGAGGCACCCTCGATAAGCTTGAAAGCATTCCTGGATTTAATACTCAGCTTGATTTGCTCACCTTCAAAAAAATGGTGGCACAGCACAAGATCTGTTTTATCGGTCAGACCAAAGAAATCTGTCCTGCCGATAAAAAAATCTATGCTCTACGCGATGTCACTGCAACAATCGAAAGTCTTCCGCTCATTTGCGCAAGCATTATGTCTAAAAAAATGGCCGAAGGAATTGATGGGTTGGTTCTTGACGTAAAATATGGTACCGGCGCTTTTATGAAACGGCCTGAAGAAGCTGAGGAGCTTGCTGTAAACTTAATGAGCATTGCTCGAGGCTACGGAAAAAAGGTCGTCGCTCTTTTGACAAATATGAATCAACCTCTGGGACGCTATGCTGGAAACTCCCTCGAGGTAGAGGAATGCGTCGACATTATGAAAGGCAAAGAACACCCCCGTTACCAAGACACTCGAGAACTCAGTCTGTGGTTGTCAGCACATATGCTGCATATAGCAGGCAGAACTAAAACCGTCGAAGATGCTTACAAATTAGCTGCAGAAATATTAACCTCCGGAAAAGCTTTTCAAAAGTTTGAAGAACTTTGCGTGATTCAAGGCGGAAATCTGAGTGCTCTACCGAAACCAAAAAATAAAACTGTTATAACTTCTGAGAAAGCTGGTTTTGTCAGTGGTTTTAATACGGAATCCATTGGTGTGGCGGGGATTTTATTAAAAGCAGGCCGAGCTGTTGCTACAGACTTGATTGCTCCAACAGCTGGAATTGAATTTCATGTTAAGGTCGCCGATTCGGTACAAGTAGGAGATCCAATCTATACGATTCATGGAGATGATTTGGAGTTGATGCAATCGGCGCTGCCATTGCTGAAATCCTCTATCACTATCTCCTTGCAAAAGCCATCAAGTCCGAGTTTGATACTTAAAACTCTTGTTTAGAGGGATTATGGTATTCCAAAAGTTAACTGAAACAGTAAAGTACATTCGCTCCGTCACTCCTTGCAAACCCCGAGTAGGGGTCACTTTGGGTTCAGGCCTAGGTGCTTTCGTGAAAGAGCTTGAGGTGGAACACACGATCCCCTATCACGAGATTCCTTTCTTTATGCCAACCACAGTTGAGGGACACCAAGGCAATCTTATTTTCGGGAAAATTGCGGGTCAATCCATTGTAGTTTTACAAGGCCGTAACCATTATTATGAAGGCCACAGCATGGAAACAGTGGTTTTTCCAACTCGAACTTTGGCTCTCCTGGGGATCGAGTCTTTAATTTTAACAAATTCTGCGGGCGGTTTTGGCGAAACAATGCAGGCCGGAGATTTTATGATTATTGAAGATCATATTAATCTTATGGGAGCTAATCCCTTGATGGGACCAAATATTAAAGAGTTAGGTCCTCGTTTTCCAGATATGACGGAGGCCTATGACAAAAAACTAATTGAAAAAATGGAAATGGTTTTTCAAAAACAAAAAACCCGTTATCACAAGGGAATCTATTGTGGGGTCAGCGGCCCTACTTATGAAACACCTTCTGAAGTTCGTTATTTAAAACTGATTGGCGGAAAAGCCGTAGGGATGAGCACTGTTCCGGAAGTAATTGCGGCAAACCACTTAGGCCTTCGTGTCGCCGCCTTAAGCTGTATTACGAATCTTGCCTCGGGCATCTCACGTCAAAAACTTTCACACCAGGAAGTGACTGACACCGCTAAACAGGTGGAAAAACAATTCACGGACTTTTTAAAAGAATTTGTTCAATTGATCTAAATTAAGCTTCATTTGGAAAGCGACAACCTTTAAATTCGAAGAACCCGACTACAACTAGACCTTAAGTCTAGTTGTCTTGGTTCAAGACTATATAAATTTCAAAAGCCTCCGATGAGGTAACCGAGGTAATCCGCGTAACTTGTCTCACTGATGGGACCAAGACGGTTCCTCGGGAGTCAACATGGACGTTGGGATTCGTTCTCTAAGCAGAGTTCTTGTTTTACTATTTTTAATATCGGCTTGCAGTCCGAAAACAACAACATCCGTATTTGATGAAAAAAATTACGGCAGTTCTGCCTGCTCGGGACAAGCCCTCAACACACGCTATGTCGTGCAATGGGAAAATGGCCAATTCACAGTGGAGTCTGCAACTGATGTCGAGAAATTCAAAAAAGATTTTCTTGAGCCGAATCTCGATAAGATCCGCAAAGTGGAATATGACCGTGTCTTGCAACTTAAGAAAAGAACTGATGTAGTTTCGGCTGCCAGCGTGGACACTGATGCTGAGTGGGGTCAAAATATAGTTCAGGTTTCTACTCTATGGAACCAAGGCATTTATGGCCAGAATGTCCTGGTAGGTATCGTTGATTCCACTGTTGATATTAATAACGTGCAACTGTCCGGTAACATAGCTTACAACACAGGCGAGATTCCTGGAAATGGATTAGATGACGATGAAAACGGCTACGTAGATGACTACGCTGGATATAATTTTATTTCAAGTCCAAACAATAGTAAAGTCGTCAGTGATCATGGCACTCATGTTTCGGGAATTATTGCAGCTGATCAAACCAAAGGCTCAATCAAAGGTATAGCACCTCACGCAAAAATTATTCCCGCCCCGTTTATTGATGGAGCAAACGGGGGCTCGATCGGAGATGCGATTTTAGCTCTTCAGTACGTAAGCACTCGCGGCGCTAAGGTCATCAATGCCAGCTGGGGAGGGGCTCCTTGCATGCTGTCCCTACAAAACGCTTTTGCTGAACTCAATAAAAAAGGAATTCTTATAGTCGTTGCGGCTGGTAACGAAGGAGCAGATATTGATTATATTCCTGATTACCCGGCTGCCTTCAATATGCCAAATCAACTGACTGTGGCGGCATCAACAAGTTATGATTTTATGGCTTCATGGTCCAATGTTGGGTTTACCTTGGTCCACTTAGCGGCACCTGGCAATGATATCCTTAGTACTATTACCGGCAATCGTACAAGTTTTATGAGTGGAACTTCTATGGCGGCCCCCTTTGTCACCGGTGCTGCGGCTTTATTATGGAGCCATCGCCCGCAAGCCACTGTCAGTGATATTAAAACTGCCTTGCTGCGCTCCGTCGACGTAACTCCCAATCATGAGTTTAAAGTTCAGACCATGGGACGCATGAATGTGAAAAAAGCCCTCGAGGAGCTTAATAAGCTTCTTCCATAGCGCATTGCTGCGCGTCCGAATTTTCAAGTGAGCTTCCTCTCCTCCTCATGGTAAAAATCCTTCTTTAGTTTCTTTTGGAAAGGGTTTCTCATGAGATATTATATCTCTGATTTAAAAGATCATGTAGGTCAAAAGGTTGAACTCAAGGGGTGGACTTATAACACTCGTTCTTCTGGGAAGGTGAAGTTTTTAGAACTTCGCGACGGTACAGGCCTTGTTCCCTGCATTTTCTTTAAAGTGGATTGCGGCGATGCTGCTTATGATCTTTTTGATAAGATGACACAAGAATCTTCGGTGCGCGTCGTTGGAGTTGTGCGCGAACATCCCAAACGCAAAGGCGAGTTTGAAGTCGGCGTCACCGAGGCAGAACTGCTAGGCACCTCAGAAAATTATCCCATCACACCAAAAGAGCATGGGACTGATTTTTTGATGGATAACCGCCATCTATGGATTCGCTCTAAACGTCAGCACGCCATCTTGCGTGTTCGCCATGAAATCATCGCGGCCATTCGTGATTTTTTTGATAGTCGCGGATTTACACTAACAGATGCTCCTATCTTTACTCCTGCCGCCTGTGAAGGAACCTCTAACCTATTTGAGACAAAATACTTCGATGAGAAAGCTTACTTATCCCAATCAGGTCAGCTCTACATGGAAGCCACAGCTCGAGCCTTTGGTAAAGTTTATTGCTTCGGACCCACTTTTCGCGCAGAGAAATCAAAAACTCGTCGTCATTTAATTGAGTTCTGGATGGTTGAGCCTGAAGTGGCATTCAATGATATGTATGACAATATGGAACTTGCCGAACAATTCGTTGAATATATCGTTCAGCGGGTACTGAAGAATCGTGCCGACGAATTAAAAGTTCTTGAACGCGATACAAGTAAACTTGCTCCGATTATCGCACCTTTTCCAAAATTACATTACAAAGAAGCTGCTGAAATCATTTTGAAAGAAAATCCCAATTTCGTTGTAGGTGATGACTTCGGCGCTCCAGATGAAACAATAGTTTCTTCAAAATTCGACAAACCCGTTTTCGTCCATCACTATCCGCAAGCAGTGAAAGCTTTCTATATGAAAGAAGATCCAAAAGAGCCGGGTTATGCGATGGGTTCTGACCTCCTGGCTACGGAGGGTTATGGCGAAATGATCGGGGGAGGCCAGCGTGAAGAAAGCGTTGAGGTTCTCTTGAAAAAAATCGCCGAACATGGCCTCAATGAAAAAGATTTCCAATGGTACCTCGATATTCGCCGCTATGGCTCGGTTCCTAGCAGTGGATTTGGTCTAGGTCTTGAAAGAACAGTTGCTTGGATTTGCGGTCTTCCTCACATTCGTGAGACCATTCCGTTCCCTCGCTTGTATGGTCGCTCTTATCCTTAACTCTTATTGGAGAATACATGGAAGAAACAAATACTCTTCAGCAGCGGTTGTTTGACCTGGAGAAAAGAAATGAACAAGCAATGTTGGGAGGGGGAGCCTCTCGAGTTGCCAAGCACAAGCAAGGTGGACGCCTTGCTGCACGAGAACGTTTGGACATTTTACTTGATCCAGGCAGCTTTGTGGAGATGGATCGTTTCGTCAGCCATCGCTGTATTAATTTCGGAATGGATAAAACCGTCGTCCCTGGCGACGGCGTTGTTACCGGCTATGGCCGAGTGAATGGCAAATTAGTTTATGTTTCCAGCCAAGATTTTACTGTTATTGGGGGCTCGATGTCCCGCACCCAAGCCAATAAGATCTGTAAAGTTATGGATTTAGCCGCTAAGAATGGCGCTCCGTTCATCGCTTTAAATGACTCTGGTGGGGCTCGTATTCAAGAGGGAATCGAGTCATTGGGGGGTTACGCTGATATCTTTACTCGCAACGTGATGTGTTCAGGGCTCGTTCCTCAGATTACAGCCATCATGGGGCCTTGTGCTGGCGGTGCGGTTTATTCACCTTCCATCACTGATTTTGTCTTCATGGTGAAAAATACGAGTTATATGTTTGTAACTGGTCCTGAAGTTATTAAGACGGTCACACATGAAGAAGTGACTAAAGAAGACCTCGGTGGAGCTACCACTCACTCTTCTAAATCCGGCGTGGCTCACTTTGCGACAAACGATGATAAGCATTGCTTGTTGATGATTCGTGAGCTTTTGAGCTTTGTACCTTCCAACAACTTGGACGACGCCCCGACTTTGCCAACTAAAGACACACCGGATCGCCTCGTCGAAGCATTAAACACGATGATTCCTGATAATCCAAAAAAACCTTACGACATGCTCAATGTAATTACTGAATGCGTGGATGAAGGTTACTTTTTGGAAGTCCACAAACACTATGCTCAAAACATTATCGTTGGATTTGCTCGTTTTAATGGACGCAGCGTGGGAATTGTTGCGAATCAACCTAATATTCTTGCCGGTTGCTTGAATATTGAAGCTTCCCGTAAGGCCGCTCGTTTTATCCGGTTTTGTGATTCATTCAATATTCCTGTAGTTAGCTTTGTCGATGTTCCTGGATTCTTGCCTGGGAAAGATCAAGAATGGAATGGAATCATTACTCATGGAGCAAAACTTCTTTATGCTTACGCTGAGGCGACTGTGCCTAAAATTACAGTGATTACACGCAAAGCCTATGGCGGAGCTTATATCGTCATGGGTTCTAAATTATTAAAAAATGATGTAAACCTGGCCTTTCCTTCCGCAGAAATCGCTGTCATGGGTGCCGATGGCGCCGTGAGCATCATTTTCCGTGAAGAAATTAATAAAGCAAAAGATCCAACTGCAGAGCGCACTCGCTTGACCGCTGAATACGAGGCAAAATTTAGTAATCCTTATGTCTCTGCGGAGCTGGGATATACAGACGAGGTCATTGAACCTGCGATGACTCGTAAGCGTATTATTGACTCTCTTGAGATGCTTAAGAATAAACGTGATGTTATGCCGGCAAAAAAACACGGCAATATTCCCCTTTAGCGGATGGCAGAGGAAAATTTGTATGCAAAAACCTTTTAAGAAGATTCTCATTGCAAATAGGGGAGAAATTGCGATTCGAATTATTCGCGCTTGTCGCGAATTAGGGATCACTTCAGTGGCCGTTTTTAGTGATGCGGATCGTGACAGTTTACATGTTTTCTTGGCAGATGAGGCCTATCATATTGGACCCTCTTCTTCTAAAGAAAGTTATTTGAATTATCGGAAAATCCTTGAGGTCGCGAAAACCGCACATGCGGATGCTGTTCATCCGGGTTATGGATTTCTTTCTGAGAACACTATCTTCGCAAGAGCTTGTAATGAGGCGGGAATCAATTTCATTGGTCCCACTCCTGAAAATATCGATGCCATGGGAGATAAAATCTCTTCCAAGCTTTTAATGCAGAAATCCGGCGTGCCGACAGTTCCGGGCAGCGACGGCGGCGTTGAAACGGTGGAAGAAGCAATGTCTATCGCGGAAAGAGTCGGACTTCCTATTATCATCAAGGCAACCGCTGGTGGTGG
>DATBTE010000184.1:0-2999 GCA_036559425.1 Pseudobdellovibrionaceae bacterium
AGCTAGAGCTAAAGAGCAATCCCTCGGCCATCAACAGAGAAGGGGGCCAGTTTTTAAATTTCAAGTTGATATTTTTATTCAGTATCCCAGCCGACGACCCGGCCCCCTTCAAAATAGACAAAACGTTTTTGCTGATGAAAGCCATCGGACCCAGGAACATTGCGCATGTATTTCCAACGTTCATTTTTATAGATAGGGTTTCCTGAAGTATCCACGGAAAGGGGGTCTCCCCAAGCGCGGCGAACATACTCCATGGGCATGCCAACGGCGATGTCTTGGGAATCAATTAATTCTTTCATCCGAGCCACTGGAACCCGGGAGCGACTCCAAATATTTTGACGATTGATCCAATTTTGGCGCCCTTCCAGCGAGGGAAGGCTCAGCATTTCTATTTTTTCAGTATCGTCTTTTAACCAGGGAAGAACTTTAGAATATTGCTCTCTGGCTTGACGTGAGTCGAGCGATTTTTCCAACTCGCGGACTTGCTTTCGCTGTTGCACTTGTTGAAATTCCTCCGCGTTCATATTGGCAGGATTAAAGCCAAGCTCATAAGCAATGCGAGTGGTAGTGGCATCGGATTGTGGAGTCTCGATAGCGCTATAAGTGTTCACGACTTTCGGGGTTCGCGATGCATAACCGCTGGAGGCGGATCTTTGGAACTGGGCACAGGCCATGGTGACGACTGACCAACTTACGACTAAAAACCACTTCTTCATGAAAACTCTCCTCTTCTTTATCTTAACTGGAGGTCGACTAGAATAGAATATTCTTGCGAGGAGCTTGCTTCATTCCTTACAATAGTCAGGGAATCATAAGGAAAAAATGGCACAACTAACCGATCCAAACCAGTCCAAAGCCCAGCCCATTGATAGGATTGGGGAAGAGTTGAATCCTGAACAACTCGAGAATCTTATTTTATCTGAAGCTCCGGATTTCGCCGAAGATTTAAAACAGATGAAGTCTTTGCATGTGGATAGTAGCGTCGATTTGGATGTCGTTGATGATGGCCAAATTTTTTCGCCGGATAATCCATGGCGGAATGCTAGCGGCATCCGTAAAATAATGGTGACGATACTTCCTTTCTTACCTAAATTTTGGGATTTAAAACAACGCTTCTTGATGAACTGGCATCTTCACTGGGCCCGTTTGAGTATCCTTTTTAGTCAGGCAGGCCCAAGGCTACTGCAAGCGACAAAGACCGGTGCACTGGCGACTGTGGAGTCTTCGAAGGTGCAAATCAGCAACTTTAAAAAACTCACACGGAGTCTAAAAATCGTTGTCGTTTGTTTGATTTTAGTTGGAGCCTTAACCCTGGCTTTTATCTATCTCAGTATCACCAAAGGCGTTCTGCCAGAAGAAAAGGAATATTTAACCGCAAGTCTTGAAGAGTGGTCCGCGCAAAGTTACCAAACCGATGCCGATACTGAAATGGAATCTTTCTATGATTCCACGCAAACAATTCAAAATATCATGTCTTTGCCGAAGATGATAGTGAACCTCCAGCCTTCGTCGCTCTCGGGTCCAAATCCCATGGCCGCCGTGGAGTTTTTCTTAGAGGGCTTGAGCCCCGAAGCCATTGTCGAAGTAAAAGACCGAGAAACCGAGATCCGTGACCTCTTTCAAAGAACCATCGAAGAGATGACCTACACGGAAATGGAAAGCGTTGAGGGCAAGCAACTCCTCACCGAGAAGCTGCGCCAGATTCTGAACGTCCATCTGACCAAGGGAAAAATTCGCCGAGTCTTCTTCAAAGAAGCAGTAGTGAAGCCTTAAGAGCGCAAAACTAATTGTGAGCTCCGTTGTTTCCAATACTCTGTTTCAGACTGAATAAAATGGGCAAATGGGACTATATTGCAATTCACTGATGCCGATTCGAGGGCCGCCATATACTGGAATCTCTCTGAGGTTGTAATAACGGTCCAATTATAGCCTCCAGAAATTAACATTAGATTCATAATGAATCTGCCAATGCGGCCATTACCATCCATATAAGGATGAATAAACACGAAGATAAAGTGCCCTAATATTGCCCTCACAGCCGCAGAAGACTCTTCCTTAAGAAGCTTTTCCAGAGTTTCCATAGAATCCAATACGGCGTCAGGAGGTGGAGGCACGTGCCGTGCCCCAGAAATATATACCTGACTTTTTCTATAACCTGCTAGTGTCCCAGGATTTAATATGCCCGCTTGCACGATCGGTTTAAAAAGTTCTCGATACCAGTTTTGTATATCGTCATAAAAGACTGCTCCTGGCGATGCTCCCTGCAAAACTTTAGTAACACTCTGAACTACTGACTTAAACGCCTCATGATATCCCTTAGCTGCTAAAGCATCTTTCTGTGCGGTATCCTTAACTTCCGTTTCGGGACTCCACTCACCTCGTTGAATTTTTTCAATTAACTCCATGGTGACATGATATCCTTCAATTGAAAGAGAGTGATAAGAATCTTCTTTGTACAAGAGTTCGATGAGTCTTAGAGTTTTTTCGGAACGCTGCAAGCCGGGGTCAGACGGAAATATTTTAACTATATCTTCTCGCATTTTTTCCCACATTGCAGAAATTCTCCCAGAATATGGAGAGGCTATTCTACTTTTAGATGCTAAAAATAGTCTCTTGTCGTCAAAAGGATTAACTGGAGATAAAATATAGCCCGCGGCGGACATATCTCTTTTGATCTGGGTTGCTCCTGTACTATCATTTAGAGCTTGCAGGCCACCTATAACTCTATTGGCTGCAGACACAAGCTTACCTTCTAGCAAAACTCGAGATAAATCAGATGGGCTCGCAACTAGCCTGAGGCAAATCTCCATATTTAACGAGTTCGTAGAAAAATATGTTGGTGATGCCTTACAAATTGCCTCGTGAAGCGGAATTATATTAACTCCATTTTTTTGAACAATATTAGATGGAAATTTTTTTGCGTCTTGATAAGTTAAGAGCGATGTATCATGCAATAAATTGATGGAGAAATCTCAAATCTAGTTGAAAGTTGAGGGAGC
>DATBTE010000185.1:0-2134 GCA_036559425.1 Pseudobdellovibrionaceae bacterium
AAAAATAAAACATATCTAGTTTTTGTTCAGGTCGAATCTCCATACCTACAGGTTGTTAATAACCGCCAGGCATCAGGATTGAATCATATTGCATTTCAAGGGGTATCTCTATCTCACCTTAACGAATTGGAAAAAGATTTAAATAAAAGAGACATTAAAATTTTGAAAAAAGATGAGCGGCATATTTGCTTCGAGGACCCAAATAAATTTGCGGTCGAAATTTTTATTTGAATGCCATTTAGCGAACAAGGATGGTGAGATCCGAAATTTGGCTTTTAGGAATCAAAAAAATACCTTCGTTTTCACACTGAGCACGGACTTCGGCCTGATCAAAGTTGCCGGTGACAAGATATTTAGCACTGGACGCAGGCAAGGATTTTAAAAGATCTAATCCCGTTACAGGCCCACTCAAATCGTAGTCAAAAAGAAAACTAAATCTCTCCGGACTTTGTTGGACAAATGATTCGATTTCTGAAACCTCGTGAGCGGCAGCCAAAAACTTAGTTTGATGACTAAGATTCGCTTCTTGGATCTTTCTTTTCCACAAAAGTATTGCCGTTTCCTGATCATCCAAAATTACAAGCTGTGAATCGGGGTTAAATTTTAAACGTGGCACATACCACTTAGCTCTATCTTGGATTGGAAGTAAAATTGTAAAAGTTGTTTTAATACCGTGTACTGACTCGACGGAGATGTGTCCCCCCCATGACTCAATCCAATTTTTTGCATGAAAAAGACCAAAGCCTGTGCCATTTTGTTTTCCAAAGGTGAATCCCTTATTAAAGATCATGCTAAGAATATTCTCAGGAATACCTTTCCCGTTATCTTCAATTGTGATCTGGACTTCGCCACCAAGATCTGTCGCGGTGACATTTATCTGTCCGTTAGATACCAAGGCTTCGACTGCGTTTCCCAGCAGATTCCCCATTAAGGCACGAAGTTCATGCGGAATATGGGGAACCATCGCAGAAATAATGGAGTCTTCAATGTCAAAATTAAACCTGATATTCTGGGGCATCGAAGCCGTGATTTCGCGGCTTGCTTGAACAAGGGATTCATAAAGATCATGGGATGAATTCTTTGAAAGCTCAGCGCTTTCTCTATCATCAAGAGTCGAGATGAGCGTCTTAATTTGAGTGATAGTAGAAACAAGAAGCTCACGATCGGCCTTGACAGTGTCAGGCAGTCTAGCAGGAATCCTCATCAAGGCGGCAAGAGGTGTTCTCAAATTATGACGGACTTGGCGTGCTATTTCCGCTTTAGCGATATCTCTTTCGACGACAAGGTCCTTTTCAAACTGCTCAAGGAGGCGCTTTTTCATAAACTTTGTTTGCGGAATCGATACAAGATTTAATATAAACCAGATGACGAGGAAATAGGGCACAAGTCGAAAACGATTGTATTCAAAAGTGATTTTATCCGGCTCCTCACTGGAAAGAGCGTTGTCAGTAGAAATAGTTACTTTTTCTTTAAAAAAATTCTTCCAAAATGATGACTGTTTTTCTATATCAAGCTTAGGCGGTAGCACAAAAGAATGCTCCGGCAATTTAGAAATGTAGCGAATGGAAATAAAATTGTCATAACGAGCTTCATGAAGAGTCAATCCAACTTCACGAAAGTCATTGGTTTTAATCATTCGAGAAATAAATTTAGTATTCTGTTCCGCTAATGACTGCATATGCAACGAAGTCGCAATCAAAGAAATTCCTAGAAGAATCAAGAGTGCAAGGCCTGAGAATGTGATTTGCCTTTTTTCAAATTGACGGATTCTGTCTTGTGGAGAAAGTGCAGTCACTCCGTACCTCGCTTAGCAAAGACTCGAACGGGATCGACCGGACAGCCTTCTAAATCCGGTATCGAAGAAATGTCTAACTGCTGTATTTCGAATTCTGGTAAGTTTTGAATAGGGATACTGTCAGAGTGGGGCACCAGGAGTTCACTTAATTTATTCGTAAAATCAGCTCGTAAATGCCAAATATCTTTCTTTGAGTTAACACTTGAATTAAAATCAGCCTTTGAATCCTTGAGGTAAGCAAAGTTGCTGATGGCTTCATAAAAAGATCTTGCAATGGCGGTTGTCTTCAGCTTATCAAAAGCAAAGCCAAAAATGGGCTGACTCTCATCTTCCATAATT
>DATBTE010000186.1:0-4278 GCA_036559425.1 Pseudobdellovibrionaceae bacterium
GGCATTGTTCACGAGGCCATCTACTTCGGTCCACTTTGCGGCGATCTGCTCCATTGCCTGGCTGACACTCTCTTCAGAAGAGACATCGAGTTTGATATAAAAATGCCCTTCTCCGGGAAGGGATTTAGCAACTTCTGCCGCCGCATCTTCACGGGAAGAATAAGTAAAGCAAACTTGCGCACCTTCCTCAGCAAGGAGCTTGACGATGGACGCACCAATACCGCGGCTGCCCCCGGTAACGATCATTTTTTTTCCTTGCAGTGCTTTCACATTACTTTCCTAAAGCCTAAAGTGGATCCATAATTTTTAATCTAATTTATAATAAACAAACTAGAATTTTCTTTGTTCTATTTGCACAATACTTTGACTGAAAGACTTGCCTACATCAAGGACTTTTAATGACTCGAAGCTTTCAGATATTCCTCAATTAATTTAAGATCTTCTAAGGAATTGGTGTTTAGAACGGTGAAGGCTTCGCTGTCGATTTTTTTTAATAAACCAGTCACAACTCTGCCCACTCCGCATTCAATACAATGTGTGAAGTTTTGAGCTTTCAAAAGCTCCATGCTTTCAGTCCAGCGGACGGGCGCGGAAATCTGACGAATCAGGTTTTCACGAAGTTTTTCTGGATCCCTTTCAAAATTGGCAGTGAAATTTTGGACGATTTTAAATGCAGGAATGTTAAAGTGCATGGTCCTCAGAACTTCCCGCATCTTTTTCTCAGCTGGAAGCATCATTTCGCAATGGAAGGGAGCCGACACATTGAGGGGGATCAATTTCGCTCTTTTTGGAGGCTCAGGAAAAATCTCAGGCTTAAAATTCGTTTTTAACCACTCGATCGCTTGCATAGAACCGCTCAGGACAATCTGGCCTGGACTATTGAAATTTGCAGGCGACAAAGGAGCAAAGCCGGAAGTTTTAACCACGTACTCACAGAGAAAATTTGCCTGATCCGTATCAAGACCTAAAGTCGCAATCATTCCTCCTTGACCCACAGGAACCGCTGATTGCATGGCTTGACCCCGGGTGCGGACGGCTTTCATGGCAGGGGAAAACTCAATGACATTGGCTGCGACAAGTGCTGCGTATTCACCTATCGAGTGACCAGCGGCCGTTGCGATTTTAAGAGGATATTCACATTGCAACACTCTTTGAGTCGCCGTGGAGACTAATAAAAGCGCGGGTTGGGTATTTTCAGTTAAGGCCAACTCAGCCTCTGAACCCTCAAAGCAGAGCTTTTTCATGTCTTGTGAAAGGGCCTCACTGGCTTCTTCAAAAGTTTCTTTAGCGACATTGAAGTTATCAAATAAAAAACGACCCATTCCTGGTTGTTGACTGCCCTGACCCGGGAATAAAAGCGTCATCATAACTAATACCTCAAAAGCAGGCTACCGCTTGTCAGTCCCGCTCCGAATGCAGTGAGAAGAATCATCTGGCCACGCTTTATACGACCCTCTTCCTTCGCCATTTGGAAAGCCAAAGGAATGGACGCCGCCGAAGTATTTCCAGTTTCATGAACACTTACGACCACCTTTTCTTTCGGGAATTCGTAATAATCAGCAATGGCTTCAATTATACGATTATTTGCCTGATGCGGAACTAACCAGTCTACTTCATCTGCGGTTATATTGTTGGCTTCCAAAGCCTCTTGGCAGCAGAGACTCATCGCGCGAACCGCATTTTTAAAGATTTCACGCCCCTTCATTTTTACATAATGGCTTTTATCTTCGAGAACTTGTGCGGAGAAAGGAATCTTGGATCCTCCCGCTGGCAATACGAAGAGATCTCCAAGGGAGCCATCCGCATGCAAATGAGAGCTCATGATGACGTTTTTATCTTCAACAGAAGTCCGAGAAAGAACCCAAGCCCCCGCGCCATCACCAAAAAGGATGCAAGTTTCGCGGTCCTGATAATTGACCAGACGATGAAGAACTTCGGCTCCTAAGACGAGCACATGTTTGTACATGCCGCTACGAATGAACTGATCGGCTATGGACAATCCATAGACAAAACCTGAGCAGGCAGCCGTAAGATCAAAGGCCATTACATTTCGAGCTCCAAGCTTGTGCTGAAGGACGCAGGCCGTGCTAGGCATAACCTGGTCGCCAGAAACTGTACAAACGATAATACAGTCAAGATCTTGCGCAGTAAGCCCCGCATCGCCGAGAGCTGCCTGGGCAGCGATAAGACTCAAGTCCGAAGTGGATTGATACGTTGTTGACTCATCGGAGGCCATATGGCGACGTTTAATTCCGGTGCGCTCAACGATCCATTGATCGTTGGTCTCAACCATTTTTTCCAGATCGGCATTGGTTAAGATGCCTGGGGGCAAATAGGAACCTGTTCCTGCTACACGAGATCTATATGTTCCAGCCATAGATTAATCCTCTTCCTAAGAATTAAGCTTTAGCGGCGCTAATTTGTTTACCTTTGTAGTAGTAAGCTCCATCAGAAGCCTTGTGAGCACGGTGAGGGCGTACAAGCTCTCCCGTTTTTTTCTCAATGGCAATGGCCGGAGTGCTCAAACCATCATGGGATCTGCGCATATCGCGACGTGAACGGGATGTTTTCTTTTTAGGAGTTGGCATAGTTTTTTACCTCTTAAGCTATCTCTATCAGTTACAAAGCTCGTTAATTTAACCAAAGATCAATAAAAATCAACATTAATTCAACTTAATGTTCTTAAGAACCGCAAAAGGGGACTCTGGCTTCTCAACGGGAAGCTGTTCATCGTAGCCAAAACTACGTCCCTTCACGGTAATTCCGCAGACGGAACAGTCGCCTTTTTCATCCACAGGCCCTGCCGGATTAAAAGGCGCGGCAATGGCCACGGCTTCATGGATAAATTCACCAATATCGAAAACCATTCCGTCGTGCTCAGCTGTTGCTGGTCCATCGTCAAGTGCTTCAGAAATGTGATTTACTTTAGCGTATTTTCCAGTGCGATCATCCATCTGGCGCGGGATAAGAATGGCATTCAGGGAAGGCTTCACCTTAAGACAGAAATCGATGCCACAACGGGAGCACTCTTCCGGAAGTTCAGTTTCGATAGCTCCAGACAATTCAAAATCTTTGGAGTTTAAGGGCTTGATAAAAAATTCACTATGATAAGGGGTGGCGCCAATAAGGTCCTTTAAAACTCCATTCAGTTCCCCGGTTTTACTGGTATAAATGTAGGTTCTTCCCTCTTCTGGGATTTCAGACAGATTGATTTTCATAGACCCTCCGCAAGACTCAAAAAAGAGGCTCAACTTAGCCGGACAGCGTCAACAATGCAAGTGGTGAATTGACGAATTACTGCAAAAAATAAGCCGAATGTAATTTACCATGAACAAACTTCTACCTTTGTAATATTTTAAGCTCCGTTTCTAAATAAAGAGTGATTTCTCCTATGGAGGACTTTTTAAATTTTTTAGAAAAGGAGTTTTTATGATTGTCAACCAAAAAGGTAAAATTGGTTTATTCATTCTAGCCATCTTGTTCGCGGCCTGTTCTGGGAAACCACCAAGGACGCAAGAGCTACCCTCAACTGCGGACGCTTCGGCTGAACTGCAGACCACTGAAAAAATGCTGACTGAAGCTAAAACCAATAATCTTGATATATTGGCGCCGAAAAGCTACGAGCGTGCTGAGGAAAGTTTGAATGATGCTCGCGCAGCCTTGACCAAAGGAAAGAGTAAAGAGCAGGTCTTGGAAAACATTGCTGAATCCCGCGCCTGGTTGTCCGAAGCTCAATCTCGTGGAGAAGTCACTCGTACGGCGTCCAAAGGCTTGGCAGAGGCGAGAAGCGGCGCGATTCAGGCCAATGCTCCGACTCTCTTTTCGAAGGAGTTTGGCAAGCTAGAAAAAGAAACGCGTGATTTAACCGAAGACGCTGAAAAAGGAGATGTTAAAAGTATAGGAAAAAGGGCGGACTCCCTGTCTCAATCTTATCTTAAGCTTGAAACTGAGGCTATCGCTAGAAACACTCTCGGCGAAGCTCAACTCAATTTGCAAGCGGCCAGAAAGGATGGGGCGGCTAAAACTTCTCCTAAAACTTTAGCGGCCACTGAAGCTAAGCTGAACTCAGCCCTTTCTTTGATTGCGCAAAATCCACGCAACACCAGTGCGCTTAATAAAGCCGCCGCTGAGGCAACAGAACAATCCAAGTTCTTACTCCAAGTGAATCAGAAGACCAAGGCGGGAAATACGGAAGACCTGGTCTTACAGGCGGAACAACAAAGACGCCAGATCTCCGGTTTGGCCTCTGAGCAGGCACAAACAGAATCTCAGTTGAGC
>DATBTE010000187.1:0-2740 GCA_036559425.1 Pseudobdellovibrionaceae bacterium
AATCCACGACACATATTTTTTCCACTCCTCAAAGAAAATCTCCCACTCTCTAAAAGTAAGGGATCTCTTAAACCTGTCAATAAGAAGAGCCCCCCTTTTCACTTCGGTCGCCTGAGGACGGATCCACCTTATTGTCTGATAGTCCACTTCATCAGCATCGGAATCCATAAGCCTCTTATTCACCATCAAGGAATCGTTAATCTCCTCGAAATGAGTCATTGTTTTCTTAAGTTCATTTTGTGAATAACTATATCCGAGGACTTTATCTTTTTTTAAAATTTTATTTTGCCTAGAAATTATCAGAAAAGAATTCGAAAACTCAGTCAATAAACCAGTGTCAATAAGCCCATTAAATCCCACGGATTCAGAAAATAATACGACTCTATCCCGTCCGTAATCTCGAGCTAATGAAGCCCCGGCGATACTGGCGAAAACATCCGGGCAACGATTTGCCAACTCTTCAGTTAAAATGCTGCGTGGAAGCTTATAGTCAGGAAAGGGATATTGAAAATTGACCTCTAAAAATCCCGCACTTTCCAGAACAGTGCGGATTTCTTTTTTACTAAAGGTTCGGACGGTTTTCGCATTTCTATAACCCAAAATGCCATCAAAGAAAGCACCGGTGTGATCTTCCGTCGCACCTGCCCAATACTTTAAACCCAATCGATTTTCTATTGCTAAAAGAACTTCCCCTTCGGGCTTTAAATGGCTCTTGGCTTTTTTCAAAAAAGCGACAAAGGGATCTTCACCATCATCTTCAAAATAGAGATCAGCATACTCAAGCACACCAATAATCAAAATAACATCAAACTTTTCTTCAACTTTGAAATCCTTGAAATTCCCACAAAAAACATTAAAATTACGAAGATCCCTTAAACGCTCTTGAAGACAAGAGAGGCGCCGGGAGGTTCCCTCTACAATCTGTAGAAACTCGCACTTTTCCGCCACATATCTTGAAACCGCCCCCATTCCCGCACCAATTTCAAGAACACGCTTGCCTTGAAAATTGAAGTGCCTGACCAGGTTGGCCCTTTGACAAGAAAGATGATATTCAAAAGCCCAGGAGGTTTGCTTTTCAATGGCAATGGTCGCTGCCGCCGAAACATTCGACGATTCCTTTAACGTCTGCAATATCTCATTTTCAATTTCCCCATCAGAATAACTAATTTCTTTGCTCATTTACACCAATGTTTACCGCAAGATTGATACTGGGCGTATAGATCCCTGTACCGCCGAAGACACTATTAACCACCAAACTCACAACATTATACATTCGGTGATAAACATGAAGCTCTCCACATTCATCAATGTGTGTAAGACCTAGCGACAATGTATATTCCGAACTCTGCAAAAATAAGGGGAATTTAAATCTTATCTCACCTTGCTCGGCTTCAACTATCTCATGCAGGTCCCGTTTCATGATCGCTGTATTAGATCCCAAAACCTCTAACCCATCAGGAGTCTTGATCGCAAATGCGCCAATCAATTTTCTGATGGGCTTATTCACTTTTACTTTCAAGGCCAACTCAACCATATCTCCCTGAAAGAAGACACTCTGGGGAATACCATGGCAATCCAAAATAGCGAAATCTTCAATAAAAACTTCATGAGACCCATAGGAATCACAGGAATTATTTAGAATATAAGAATTTGACCATTTTTGCCCTAACTCAATCGCGACATTCTCTTTATGCACATGACCTGTTCGCTGCTTTTTGTAAAAGTCCACAACTTCAGAGGGAGCCCCTGAGGCGGTAATTTTTCCTTCTTCAATGCAAAAGGCGCGGGAACAATTACGTATAACCGCGTCCAAACTATGAGTGACAAACAAAATCGTCTTGCCCTGCTCTTTTAGCTTTTCAAAATACGCATAGCACTTGGATTGAAAAAAAATATCTCCGACACTCAAAGCCTCATCTACGATCAAAATCTCAGGCTCCACGGCGATCGCGACGGCAAAAGCCAGCCGAATAAACATCCCACTCGAATACATCTTCACGGGTTGATGAACAAAATCCCCGATATCCGCGAAATCAAGAATTTCAGAAAGACGCGCGTCCATCTCGTTTTTGGAGAAACCCATAAGGTTTCCGTTTAAGTATATATTTTCAAATCCCGTGAGTTCGGGATTAAAGCCGGCACCTAGCTCAAGCAAGGCGGAGACGCTCCCCTTCACTTGAGCCTCACCCGAAGTCGGCGTTAAAACTCCGGCAATGATCTTCAATAAGGTCGATTTGCCACTGCCATTCTTTCCGATAATGCCGACGGTCTGACCTTTTTTTATCTCAAAGGACACATCGTTGAGAGCCTTAAATTCCCTATTGTAGCTCTTGCGCCAAGGATGCAAAGCTTCTTTCAAACGGTCTATGGGTTTCTCGTAAAGGCTGTATGTTTTGGTAAGATTTTTGACTTGAATTGCAATATCATTCATAGCTACAACACATCCGCAAAATGAGGTCTCAGTCTCTTAAAAATAAAAAGCCCAAAAATACTCAGACTAAAAACAAGGAGCCAAAAGTAAAAGGTTTGCCAAGGCTCCTGCCAAAACCAAATTTTAGAAATTAAACTATTTCTATACCCCATAACCACATAGCTAACAGGATTGAAAAAAAAGAGAAATTTAAATTCCTCTGGAAGAGTTTCCGGTGACCAGAAAATCGGCGTAATCCAAAATCCTATCTGAATTAACATGCCAATAACCTGCCCCAGGTCCCGATAGAAAACCACCACGGCGCTCGTT
>DATBTE010000188.1:0-8741 GCA_036559425.1 Pseudobdellovibrionaceae bacterium
CCTGTATCGCCCGTTTTGCCTTATTCCCCTCGACAACTACGAAATCAGTCTCAAGGGTTTCTTTGAAGTAATAAATCTGATTGCCTGTTCTTAACAACTCCAAAAAGATAATATTCTCTAAAAGCTTACCAAAGTCTTCAGTAAGGCTTTTTGAATTCAAGTTTCTGAGTCCGGTATCAATAGCATATACTTTTTTTGTATCCCTGGATTGAACCTTAAGATTTTTGTGAAAGCGCTCCACTTCAAAAATCAGAAAAGCATCCTCAAGATAACTTGTATAGTTATGAGGCGTATCCCCTCCAAGTTGATAAGCTTTTTTCAGAGAAGAATAGGAGTGATGACAGGAAATATTGGTCAAGTAATGATAGATGATTTTATCAAGAGTATGTCTATCTCGAATACCCTTACGACTCATAACGTCTTTAAATAAAATATCGGTAAAGTACTGCTTAAGTATCTTTTTCTTCAGCTCGACTTGCGAAGTGAGAATAACTTCCGGAAATCCACCAAATTCAATATATTCCGGAAGTAAACTCAAGGATTCTTGAGATCCACTTTTTTCCTTAAATTTTACGAATTCCTTAAAGCTCAAAGGCCAAATACGATAATCCAAAACTCGGCCGGCCACGGCTGTTGCCAACTCACCACTCAATAATTTTGCTGAAGAACCAGTGATAATAAGTTTAGTTTTTTTACTGTCGACGAACTTACGAACCCAACGTTCCCATCCCGAAATATTCTGAAGTTCATCGAAGACAATCACTCCGGGGTACGTCTTTTGATTTTCGACGTATGCTTCGATCAAAATATCAAATACACTATAATCTCGGTACTCGATAAAGCGAGGGTCTTCAAAATTAATATACAAATAATTAGTGGCGTTTATTTCCTTAGCTTTTAAAAGCGCTAATGATGTTTTACCACAACGACGAACTCCAATAAGCGCGATAGCCCCTGTTTTTGAAAACTCTATTGAGACTTCCCGCCTTTGAACCTCTGCCAGAGTTTGCTCCGCAATCCGAGCCCATTCGGTAACAATTTGATGAGCAATGTATTTCTCAAGTTTTTTGGCCATGCTTAATTTTAGACCGTATGCGGTCTAAATATCAAGCAACTTTAGACTGCATACGGTTTAAAGTTGAATTTACTAATAATATCATAAATATAGTGCGTATTTTAACCCTACTTTCATTTCCTGCTACGCCAAAATTATTGCATAGGCGACTGCTCAGGCAAAATTTCGCGTCCCTTAAGAATCTCAGTTTGGCTATCCAGAGGATAGCCCATTGCCGAAATGAAGCATTATTTCTGACTTAGCCCTATAAAATCAACTATCAGGGCAAAGACATCTTCCTCAGGAGATTTAACGATATGATCCACCGAATTCTTGATGGCCGAAAGCAAAATCTCACGAATTTTGAAGGCATCATCACGTGAAAGAGTTACTGCCGAGGAATAGTGCAAATCTTGCTCTTCATCGGTTTCCAGCCATGTAGGTTCTCTGGCCCCTAATTCCGTTATATTGAATTTAAAAGACACGTCATTGAAAGGGCTACAGTCACATCGCTTGCCTTAGAACTCCACGAATCTTGAAGAAAAGCAGACTGATTTTAAAGGTCGCATTCTTGAGCAAAGGAACCAGACAGCTCGATCTATGCATAATCATTTTTACTTCATCGGAAACAGCCGGATCTCAGAAATATTCTTAATCCCCGTCAAGGCCATGAAGAGTCTCTCGACCCCGAGAGCGATTCCCGCTGAAGGCGGCATTCCCGCTTCCAAACATTGCATGAATTCAGAATCCAGCGGGACCTCTTCTTTTTTGAGAGATCTTTTCTTAGCAATGTCCTCCGCAAATCTTTGTTTTTGAGCCATGGGATCATTGAGTTCGTGAAAAGCGTTGGCGAGTTCTAAACCCTGCCAATAAACTTCGAAACGATCGCCCCACCCGTCAGTACTTATTCTTGCAAGAGCCGCCTGGTAAGGAGGATATTTTTCCACGAAAGTCACGCACTCTGGCGCGAACTGAGTTTCGATTTTCTCCATGAAGAGCAGGAAAAAGTAATCGTCAATGCTAGTGGCCGATCTCACATCCACTTTCAATTTTTCGGCCAGAGCTTTTAACTGCTCCGCACTGGTATTGGGTTTAAAATCAAACCCACAATGCTGAAGAAAAAGTTGTTGAACTGTAAAGCTCTTAAACCCTGCGGAAGGCCCCAGGGAATTCTTGAAGGCAGGAATTTTCTGAACCAGATAATTTACCAGACTCGTCACATCGGCCTTGATGCTTTGCAGGTCCACGTAGGCTCGATACCACTCGATCATGGTAAATTCGGGCTGATGGTGGTCCGTGACTTCTCCGTTACGAAAAACATTTTTAATTTCGAAAATCTTTTCCGCCCCCAGAGACAAAGCCTTTTTCAGATGAAGTTCAGGACTGGTGGGTAAATAGAGCTTTTCTTTGCGCGAACCATTGATGAACTCCGTACTAAACACATCCAGACTTGGCTCAGTGCCTGGACATTTTACTAGTGAAGGTGTTGCAATCTCAACGAAGCCTTGCTGGCGAAAAAATTCTCTCAACCAATAAACATAATCTTGCCACAGTCGGAGGGTCTCTAAGCGCAATGCTCGAGCCGGAAGCTGTTGCAGCGAAGGCGCCAACAGCGTCACTAGGCCCTCTTCGGAGATCCCTACGAGGTCGCCGCTAAGAAGGATTTTTGCGACATTCAAATTCGGAATTTCACGAAAAAATAATTTTGGGAAGAGTTGATTGTAGCTTTTTCCCTCGCGCGTGACCGTCACCTCCCAGCAGGTTCCCCGAAATTGAATTTCATGAATACGTCCCACAAAAGATATCTTTTCGGGAAGAACAGGGTAGCGAGTCCACTTTTGCTCTAAAAATTCATGGCGAGTCATTTATTTGCAAAAACCCAAACTGCGCAGTTGAGACAACTCATTAAGAGCCGTAGCCATATCCTCGGCGCCGAAAACCATTTCGCCGTCCATTTGGATTCGCTGCTTCATGATGACTCCCCCTACAATGCCTTCGCTCGCCAAACGGCAATCTTGAAGGTGAGGAAAACAAATTTGCCCATCCAGCAAACTTTTCCCTAGGTTAATGGCTTCAGAAAAACTATCAGCCCCCGTCAAGATAACACCATTGAGAATTTGAATTCGAATTTTTTTCCAAGATTGCTGAACAGCACCTTCAGAAATATATTTACAAGCTTGTGGAGAAGCCACTGATAAGGTAGACCACAGGTTGATGCCCAGAATTATAAAAGTCATTGCAATGAGTGATTTCATAGATCTCTAAGTTTGCCACTTCCGGCTGCCAACGGCTAGAGACCTTAAGTCTAGAGAGGGCTCAATGAACCAGGGGATGGTCTAGTGATTAAGGGCACTCCCTACTCACTTAATTATAGGAAGCAAAATGTCTCAAGCTCTTATTACCGTCGATTTTTCCAAGTCCCTTTCTGACTTCAAAACGCAAGTCGATTGGGTCGGTCTAAGATATTATAGCGAAAAAACAACTCGCCACTTGATTCGTAACGAGAACCCCGAATCCCACTCCTCGCAACAGGACCAGGGTGTCATGTTGGAAGTCATGATCGATGGTCACCTTGGCTATGCCGCCACCAGCGACTTTACGCCTGAAGGGTTGAAGACGGCTTTCCAAAAAGCGAAACTGCTTTCAACCCAGGCCGCACGCTTTAAAGCCGCAGAATTCTCACAGGAGCAGCGTCCGGCCTCCCGCGGAAATTTTCAAAGTCCTTATCTGCACCGCCTGGATACTTTGGCTACGGAAGAAATTATCAGTGTGCTGATGAAGGCTTCTCAGTCGCTGAAGGTTTCGGATAAAATTGTGGCTCGAACCGCCCATGCGATGCTTATTGAAACTGAAATCCAGTATCTCTCCTCCAGTGGAGCGGAGTGGATACAAAATTTCAATATGGTCAACACCTCTTACGCCGCGACCGCCCAAGACAACAAAGATGCTCAGACGCGCTCTTTTGGAAATTCTGTCCAAATAGGAGCCGAGGCTTTCCGTGAGACGAGTCTCATGAAACCAACGATCTCAGAACTTTGCGAAATGACCGGAACTGAAGCGATGGAGCTGCTTGAAGCAGAAAATTGTCCGACGGAGACAATGGATCTCTTACTGGCTCCCGATCAAATGCAACTGCAAATTCACGAATCCATCGGACATCCTTTGGAATTGGATCGTATTCTTGGCGATGAAAGAAATTATGCCGGTTGGAGTTTTATCAAACCCGAAAATTTCGGAAGACTGCAATACGGCTCCCCTCTTTTGAATGTGATTTTTGATCCCCAAGAAAAAGGACAACTGGCCTCCTATGCCTTTGATGATACCGGCAATCCGGCCACCCCTGAGTACTTGATCAAAAACGGGATTCTTTTGAGTGGACTCGGCGGCCTCGAATCCCAGCAACGCCTTCGTATACCCGGGGTTGCTAACCAGCGTTCTTCCAGTTGGAATCGCGCGCCCATCGATCGCATGGCAAATATCAACATTGAACCTGGCACAGACACCCTCGAACAAATGATTGCTTCGGTAAAACGCGGAATCCTTATGAAAACCAATCGTTCTTGGTCGATTGATGATTATCGCAACAAGTTTCAATTTGGTTGTGAATATGGCCAATTGATCGAAGACGGAAAGCTCACCCGCACTGTTAAAAATCCCAATTATCGAGGTAAAACACTGCAGTTCTGGAGCAGTCTGAAAGCCGTCGGCAATGCCAAAACTTATGAAAGCCATGGCACACCTTACTGTAGCAAAGGGGAACCGAACCAAGTCATTCGCGTGGCTCATGCTTCACCCTATTGTCTTTTTGCCAATATCGAAGTTTTCGGAGGTCTCTCATGAGTCAGCTAAATCAACGCGAAATCTTTAATTTTGTTGCTCAAGCTTTAATGAATGAACTCCATCAAGATGAGACTTTGACAATGGATTTCCGTGGCGAAGAGACTGATTTTATTCGTTGGACCCAGAGCAAAGTCCGTCAGAATACTTCCGTCTACCAGAAAGCGATCAGCTTGACCCTGCACAAAGCAGGCCGCAAACTGCAAAAATCTTTTAGCAGCCAAAACTCAAAAGAGTGGGACCTCCTTGAAGCGCGCAAGCTTTTACAAGAAGCCCGCCAAGAAGCTCCCGCACTTCCTGTGGATTCTTATTTAGTGGAGTTCACCAATCATGGAAAAAGCGAGGCCCATTTCCAGGGAAGCTTGCTCAAAGGCGAAGACCTCATCACCGCCATTGCTCACCCCTGTGCCTCCTTTGATATGGCGGGACTTTATGCAGGGGGCAGTATTGAAGTGGGAAATTGCAACTCCCAAGGACAAAATCATTGGTTTGTAATGGAAAACTTTTTTATGGACTATTCACTCTATAATGGCGAACGTGCCATAAAGTCTTGTTATGCGGGATTTAAATGGAATCAAAAAGAGTTCGAATCCAAGTTAGGACTTGCCAGCGAGCAACTGAGGGCCATGAATCAACCTCGTAAAAAGCTAGAACCCGGCAAATACAAAGTTTATTTAGCACCGGCAGCGGTGGGTGAATTAGCCAGCATGTTTTCCTGGGGAGCACTGAGCCTTCGCGCCTATAAAACTGGAAGTAATGCTCTAAAAAAACTCCGGGATGGCGAGCGCACGCTGTCTTCAAAACTTTCCATCGCGGAAAACTTCCACTTGGGCCTGACTCCGCGCTTTAATGACCTAGGGGAGCTTGCTGCAGAGAGAATCAGCCTTATCAAGGAAGGACAGTTCGAACAATTCTTGGTCAGTTCACGAAGCGCCAAAGAATACTCAGTCCCCGGTAATCACGCAAATAGCGATGAGGTCCCTCGAGCCTTCGAAATCGCTCCAGGCATCCTTAAAAAAGAGAACATTCTCAAAGAGCTTGGAACAGGGCTCTATCTTTCGAATTTGCATTACCTGAACTGGAGTGATTTGCAAAATGCCCGCATCACCGGGATGACCCGCTACGCCTGTCTTTGGGTTGAAAATGGAGAAATAATCGCTCCTATCGAAGATATGCGATTTGACGTCAGTCTTTTCGATATTCTGGGGGAAGGATTACTCGAAGTGACCGACTTTCTGGAAGTTGATCCGAGTGTGGAGACCTACTTCCAACGAGCCCTAGGCGGAAAAAATCTGCCGGGGATGTTGATGGAAAACTTTAGCTTTACGCTTTAAAGCGCCAAAAATGACTCTTTCGTAAAATTATTGCAGGGGGCTTCCAATTTCCTGAAGACGGGGGTATAAACAATCCGTCGATCTAAAATTCTTCTCAAGGAGCGTAAAAAGATGGAAGGTAAAATCCAACAACTCGTTAACGAACTTTCTAAAAACGAACGTGTACAATCTGTAATTCATGATGTTCATGTATTACAAGATAAACTGAATGCGGAAATGAACAAGACTATTTCTAAATTCAAAAAGTCCGCAGGCAATATCGAAAAAAACATTCTAGCTTATAAAAAGCAATTATTGACCCAAAAGACAAAATTGCAAAAAGAGCTTCAAGCAAAAGCAAAGTCTTTAAAAGCAAAACCTTTTGCCAAGCAAGCTGCAGCGGTTGTAAAAACAACAACTAAGAAAGCTTCAACACCAGCTAAAAGAAAAACCACTGTTGCTCGTAAAGCGACTACCAAGAAAAAAGCATAATTATTAATTGAGTAATAAATCTAGAAAGCCCGTGTCTGAAAAGATGCGGGCTTTTTTTATAATTATTTAAAATTTCTGAAGCTATTATTCTAATTTTAGAATCCTACTAGACTAGACCATTGCCACCCTTATTTAGCAGCCCTACCAGTCAATTCATTTGAACTGTGATCAAGTAAAAAAATTAACTGTATCAAAATCATTTATTAAAGTCTCGATTCGCAACACGGAACCATCGTTGGTCCTGATTCTTCTTCTTACAAACAATTATTTTGAAGGACTTCAAAAACTCCTTCAGAATTTTGGGGGGGAATCCGAAATACCCTCTAGCCAGTAATTAGACCAACATCGAGGAACGTTATGAAGATACTTTTTATAACATTACTATATAGTTCATCAGTTGCCTTAGCCCAAGCTTCAACTAAGGCTGTTGTTCATAAACAAAATGAGCAAATGACCCAACAGTTTCGCAATAATCAAATGATTCAGATGCAAATGGAATTGTCTAAAGTAGAAACTGAATTGAACCGAAAAAATCAGGAGAAAACTGAACTAAAAAGTCAGCTGGCTGACATGAAGTCACCGCAAAAGATGGCTAAGACTTTAAAATTGAATTCAAAAGTAAAGCAATTCGATAAGGCCGAGGCGGAAATACAAAACCACCTTCAGCAATTGGAAATTGACATTAAAGATTTAAAACAAAAACAGGCTTCTCTTACTGAGAATCTTAAAAATTGAACTTAAATATTGAACTATGAACCAAACAAAGGAGTGTTTTAGATGAATAAATTTATACTGAAGACAGTCTTAATGACCTCTCTTCTAGGGATGGGCATTATCGGATGTACAAGTAAAAGCAGCGATACCCCCTCTGCTGGAATCGCAAGTATCACAGTCACGGGTGCAATCGCTTCCGCGACCAGCATGTCTGTTGATGCGAATGTGGGCAAGATGGCTTTAACGCTTGGAAATCTGGAAATCTATGTGATTTACACTAGTGGAACCACTGTAGGTATAACACAGGCCTCCGTTGGAACTGACGGCGCTTGGAGTTTTAGTGTTCCATCTGGAGCGCAAATTAACGCGATCGTCAGAGATAAAACAAGTCTTGAACTTGTCGGACCTATCGTATTTGTGGACGACAGCAATACAGATCTTGATGGAAATGCTAAGACCTCTACTGTAACATCTTTAAAATCCGGTGCCTCAATGGGCACAATCACTTTGAGCTCTGAAGGAAAGTTTGAAGTTCCTGTTGCTCAAATTGCGGCGGCACAGGATACAGTTGTTGCGGCTCCTACTTCTAAGATAGACTTCACTGGTGCGTGGACTATCGGTAAATACGACGGCACATTACCTGACAGCACTTATAAAACAGCTGTAGCTGTCGGTGATGCTGGCTGTCCTACCGAACAAAACTGCCAAGGAACTCCAGTTGGGCAACAAGTTTACATGCTTAAACTGAGCGGTAAGAAATTCACTTATCCTTCTACTGGACTTTGCGCGACTTATAAGGCTAGCCATACTGGATCTTGTAATCCAGATACTGACGGAACGACTGATGCAACAACGACTATTGATGCAGCCTCAATTTGGGGTGGAGCTGCCGCGATCGCTGGTTGTGGTTATAAGTTGGGTTTCACAAGGGATGACGTTGCGGCTGGCGGTGGAATGAATCTGGCTGCTGCTGACTTGCCGACAGTAAATACCACTCAATTGACTTTTGGTGGTGTAACTTGGAGCAGCTTCCCTACTGGTTGGAATCAAGTTGTAGGTGGAGTAACTTATCCATGGGCGAATGCAAGTGCCACAACTAATTATCCAATGATGAATTGCACTCAAGTTGACAAGACTGTGAGTTCAACAACTTATAAAATCAACGTTTGCAAAGGAAAACTTCAGAGCGACCACACAACAGTAAAATACCAGGCGAACTACGGTGGTGGCTGCTTAAATGCTGATGGCAAACCTGTCGTGATCAAAGATTGGAGCGCTTTGGGCACTCCTGCAAGCTGTAACGGCCCAACAAACTTCGCTGTCACTGGTAT
>DATBTE010000189.1:0-18292 GCA_036559425.1 Pseudobdellovibrionaceae bacterium
ATGAATGTTGCCGAACCAAAAAATCCATCATCGAGGGGTTCTGTCATATTCCCAATCTAAGTCTTGAGTTTGGAGTGGCGGATGCGGTCGTATTGAATGATGGACATCAATTCCTCACCTTGATTTACCCTCTGGAAAATAAACATCGCATAAAAATGGAATATTACCGTGAAAAAAATCTGACGAGAAGTGAGCTGAATATTGTTTCACTGCTTCTTGAAGGACATAGTAATTCGCAGATTATGGAGCGCCTTTTTATTTCCAAGGCCACCTTGAAAACACATATCAATAATATTTATAAAAAAATTCCAGCTGAAATGAGACCACGAAATTAAGGACTTATGGAAAATTTAAAATGCTCACCAACGGATGTTTCTCTTAAAAGTTGTTTTCTGGGTCCTAAAGCCGAAAATGGGGACTGGGTCCTTGAAGAGGTCACCGCTGTTTTTAAAAGATGGTTTGAGTGGCGGAGGGAGCTTTTTCCTGAGGATGGAAAAGCCATCTCCTCAACGGATCAGCAGTTAAAAGAATTTCAAAGTCAAAGGGCCCATGCGCAAAGAAATATCGAGAATCTATTAAGCCGCTTCGAAAATGAAATTCCCAAGTTCGCGCCACGCTATATCGGTCATATGTTCTCTGAATTTTCCTTACCCGCTTTTTTTGGCCATATCATCACTCTCATTCATAATCCCAATAATATTTCTACTGAATCCTCAAAGGTGGGAATTCAAATCGAGGACGAAGCCATTCAGAATCTGGCGGATATGCTCGGAATGCCCACAAGCTTTGGCCATTTTACTTCCGGTGGAACGGTTGCCAATTTTGAATGCCTGACCAGGGCGATCGAAAGAGTGAACAAGTGGCTTTTTCTGGGCTTGGAGGCGCGGCGCGCACAGGAAAAACCAGCGCTGACCGTATTTGAAGCGGCTCATATGGGATGGGATGAGTTTTCTTCACTGGAATCTCAGCACGGAACCCTGGACCTGGATTGGAGCAATCCCTTGGTTCGGGCTCGCCGTATTGAAAAAATATTTAAACTCGAAGAGTATGCGGGGCCCGTTTTACTTGTCCCTTATCATAAGCATTACTCATGGACGAAAGGGGCGTCTTTGTTTGGCCTTGGGGAAGAAAGCCTTTGGCCGATTGAATTGAATGAACAGGGGACTCTCAGTCTTGAAAGTCTCCGTCAGTCGATTGAGAAAGCCAAAAAACTCCATCGACCCATTGCCGCCGTGGTTTCGGTTTTGGGAACGACGGAAATGGGTTTCGTCGATCCTATTGATCAGGTCCAGCAGCTCCTGGATCAATATCAAAAAGAAGAAGGTCTTTATATTTGGCATCATGTGGATGCGGCTTTCGGTGGCTTTTTTGCGGTGATGAAGTCTATGGAAGCCCTGAGTAAGGATTTAAGACGCTCTTTAACTGGCTTGTCGAGAGTGAATTCTATCACCATTGATCCGCACAAAATGGGCTATGTTCCTTATTCCAGCGGGGCTTTTTTAGCTCGTCAGGAGGAGGATTATTATGTGAAGTCCTTTGTGGCACCTTATGTTCAGTTTCAAATTCAAAAAGACAAAGGCCCTTTCACCCTGGAGGGCTCACGCTCGGCCGCAGGAGCCGTGGCAACTTGGCTGACGGCGCAATCCATTGGGTTTACCGAACAAGGTTACGGAAGCATCCTTGAGCGCACCATCCGTGGAAAAAATGCCCTGGAAAAATCTTTACAGCGCGAACCTCTGATTCGCTTGGCTCCCGCCACTGGCTTGAATATTTTAGGCTTCTGTATAGCCGCTGACGGCGATTCTTTTGAGAAAGTAAATCAAAAAACCCTGGCCTTATTTCAGGCAATATCTGAGGCACCGTCTCCGAAGTTTTTCGTTTCAAAAACAAAGCTCTATAGAAAAAGCTATGAGGATTATCTTCTAAGATATGCGAAAACCTGGTCCTATCAAGGGGAAGTGGGGGATTTGGAAGTCATTCGAATTTGCATCATGAATCCTTTCTTTGACTCTAAAGAGCTTAACCTCGACCTCAAGCAGGAGTTTTCACAGTATCTTTCCCAAGAAATTAAGAAGCTGTCATAAAAATCCACCCGGGGGTGGTGATGTTCAAACGAGAGATCCTTCTTTATACATAGCTTCTAAATTTCTTCAAAAAGCGGAGATGCTATGTTCAATCAAGAGCTAGAGTTGCTGATGCCTGCCGGTTCCCTGGAAAAATTAAAATACGCTTTTAATTATGGGGCTGATGCGGTTTACGCGGGCGTTCCTTTGTTCTCACTCCGTGCCCGGGAAAATGAATTCAATCTAGAGGATTTAAAAGAGGGTATTCACTTTGCGCGCGAGCGGAATAAGAAGGTCTATTTTACGGCGAATATTTTTGCGCGCAATTTAAAGCTCAAGCCCTTCACCCATCAAATCAAGGAGTTTGCGGAATTGCAGCCGGATGCTTTGATTATGAGTGATCCTGGCCTCATCAGCATTGTGAAAGAGCAGCATCCTGAGTTGCAAATTCATCTTTCGGTGCAAGCGAACTGTATGAATTGGCAATCCGTTAAGTTTTGGCAAAAGCAGGGCGTGAGTCGAGTCATCCTGAGTCGCGAGCTTCGCTTGGATGAAATCAAGGAGATCAAGGACCGCGTTCCAGATATCGAACTTGAGGCCTTCGTTCATGGATCGATTTGTATTGCCTATTCGGGCCGCTGCCTGCTCTCCCATTACATGAGTCATCGGGATGCGAACCAGGGGGTCTGTGATAATTCTTGTCGTTATGGATATAATATCCATAAAGCAGAGACTGAAAAAGAAGAGCATTACTATCTTGAAGACCTCAGAAACAAGGGCGAATTTTACCCCATCGATGAAGATGAAAATGGGACCTACATCATGAACTCCAAAGATCTTTGCCTGATTGAGCATCTCAAAGAGATGGCTGAGGCGGGTGTATGCTCCTTCAAGGTTGAGGGGCGTACGAAATCGGTTTATTATGTGGCGATGGTTTCAAAAATTTACCGCCAAGCTCTGAATGACCTGAAAGCCGGACGTCCTTTCAATGCGGAACTCTATAAAGAACTCGATAAGGTCGCGAGCCGCGGGTATCACAAAGGTTTCCTGATGGGAAATCCGACCCATGAGGCTCAGAATTACTCGCATTCGACTCCACGTCAGTATTCACAAAAATTTGCGGCTTTGTTGACCACGCAACCCGACTCCAGTGTGGTGGCGGAGGTGCGCAATAAAATGCAGCTAGGGGATGCTGTAGAGGTGATATCACCAAAGACTGTGGTGGAGACTTCTATTCTCGGACTGCAAACCCTGGAAGGAGAGCCCCTTAAAGAGGCGCATGGGGGAGCCGGAATTTATAAGATAGACTTAGGAGTGCCAGTGGAAAACCATTCTCTTCTGAGCATCAAGTCTGGGCGGCCGCTTTGAGGCCACCGGCAAAGCTTGCGGATCTGCGTTCGCGAATCGATCTCGTGGACCGTGAACTGGTCAAGTTGCTTTTGCAGCGATTTGAATTGGTAGGCCAAATCCTTGAAGAAAAAAGAAATTCTCATTTACCTATTAGGGATGCTCAGCGAGAAAAAGAGATTCTTGAAAAGCTCAGTAGGGCTGTGGCCTCGGCGCCCTGTATGGAGGAGTTGGTTTCTATTTTTCAAGGAATACTGAAAGTGAGTTGCGAGTATATGCAAAAAAAAGATAGAGTCGATAAAGCAGGTAGCGGAGACTAAAATCGGAGACCAAAAAAGGACAGTGAATGCAAGCAACAGAGAAGCCTCTAAAGAACTCACAAGAGAACCCGATGGATGCTTATAGATACTTTTTCCCGGCGGGATGGTTGCTTGGAGTATGGGGCGTTCTTCTTTGGCTTTTTTTCCCCTTGAATTTAGTGGCTTACCCCGGGCCTTTTCATCCTCTGGTTATGATGGGAGGTTTTTTTCTGTGCTTTGTTTGCGGATTTTTGATGACCGCAGCGCCTAAATTCACCGCGAGCTTTCCTCCTGCGAGAAGTGAACTTTGGATGTCCGCGACACTTTTGGCCGGTCTTTTTATCAGCGCCTTGTGTGAGAGTAGTTTGGTTTTTCATTTGGCGGCTTTGTTGTTGTTGGGTTTTTTGGTTTTATTTTTAGCGCGACGTTTTTTTCATCGAACTCAGTCGCCTCCGCAGGCATTTGTGTTTGTTGGCGTCGGCATGGGCTGTGCTCTTCTGGGAGTCACTCTCTTAATTTTGGGAGACCTTGACTGGGCGGCCGATTCTTGGTTGCATTTAGGTCGTCTCCTTTTTCTCCAAGGATATATTTTAGCTCTGGTCTTGGGTGTCGGAAGCCGCTTGGTGCCAGCGCTTTTGGGACGCGGACCACTGCCCAATGCCAATGAAGGCATGAAGAGATCGCCTGCGAAATTGAGTCTGTTCTTGATACTCGCTTTTTTATTTGTAGGGTCTTATATCGTAGAAGTGTTTTTGCACGAATTTGCAGGGACTTTTTTAAGATCTGTCGTAATAACTTTTATGTTTTTTCAGCTCTGGAAAATTTATCTCCTTCCTGCCCGCAAAGGGTATCAACCCTTTTGGTTGTGGGTTTCCGCTTGGTTTTTGCTGATAGGGCAGTGGAGCGCTACTTTGTGGCCGGACTATCGCCAGCACAGCCTTCACTTAGTTTTTATTTCAGGCCTTGGGTTGATGACCTTGATGATCGCCACACGGGTGAGTCTTTCTCATGGGGAGCATGGCTTGGAACTCGAAAAAAATTCCAAGGCGATCGTGGCGGGGGCTTTACTCTTGATATTGGCGGCGCTCACAAGAGTTTCAGCGGGCTTCTCCGCCGTGATCTATCAATCCCACTTGATATATGCTTCTTGCACCTGGATTTTGGGTTTGTTGGTCTGGGGCTGGGTCTACTTGCCGAAAATGATTTTTCCTAAGAAGTGAAACTCGTTTGAGCTTAGATCGTAAGGGCTGGTCGTGGTTTATCCGTCCTCTAAAGGCTTAATTTCTATTTTTATAGAAATTAAGCCTTTAAGCCCCTCATTTAACTCATTATTTCTATAAAAATGGAAACTTATTGAAAAATGACCACATGAAGCCTATAATTTCTATATATGTAGAAACAAAGGAAAGCTATGGGCCGCCGTATTTTACCTAAATCAATTCCAAATACCTCTAATACTCTCACTACCGAAATTCTAGGGCAATTTGTTCGCGCCAAAAGGACCCAAGCACAACTCAGAATTGATGATGCTGCCCAACTTTGTGGGGTCTCTGTAGAAACTCTCTCCAAAATTGAAACGGCAAAATCAGGAGTGAGAGTAGACAGTCTATTTAAAGTTCTTAACGGATTAGGCATCAAACTTCAGGTGGTTCCATGGTAACCCCAGCCCCTCCACTGAAGGTGTATTTTGAAGATTTATTGGTCGGAGAACTTTTCTACGACATCAATCAAAACAATTTTCATTTTACCTATGACAGCGGTTGGGTGGAACAAAAACAATTTCCTTTTTCCCCTCACGTCCCCCTCACAGCTCCTCCCGCTCCCGGAGCGGTCTCCCGCTTTTTAGAAAATTTGCTTCCCGAGGGGCGAGGATTAAAAGATCTCGCACAGAACCTCAAAGTTCCACTCACCAATACTTATGCCCTTATTGCAGCCATTGGAAAAGAAACAACAGGCGCTTTCTCTTTTATAGCTGGAAAAGAACGGCCGGACACAAGATTTCGTCCTATTCCGAAAGAAGAACTTACCCAACGTATAAAAGAACGAAAAGCTCGATCCTTGATGATTTGGGATGGGCGTCCTCGACTTTCCCTTGCAGGAGTTCAAGAGAAGTTAGCAGTTGTTATTAAGAATAAAGAATATGGACTTGGAGAAGGAAATATTTCATCCACTCATATCTTGAAGTTTGGAAATGAAAAAGTCCCTCATCTGGTATTGAATGAATATTACTGCATGCAGCTCGCAAATGCAGTCGGAATTCCCGTGGCACAGACCCAACTTGTCGAGTTCTCTGAACGTGTGCTGCAAGTGGAGCGCTTCGACCGCGCTTGGATCAGTGAAGCCCGCGTTGCTCGCCACCATATCATTGATGGTTGCCAGGCCTTGGACATTTCGCCTGATCATAAGTATGAGCGTCTCTTCGGGGACGGACCTGAAACCGCGGATATTTTAGGACCCGCCAGTCTTATAAATTTATATAAGTTCTGTCAGCAATGTTTGGTCCCGGCCAAAGCGCAGTTGCAACTTCTTCAGTGGGTTATTTTTAACCTTTTAATCGGGAACAGTGACCACCACGTAAAAAACATCTCTTATTATATCGATCAAGAGGGAATAAGTATGGCTCCAGCCTATGATCTTTTGAATGTGACTGTTTACCCTAAGTTTGATCAATCGTTGGCTTTTCAAATCGGAGATACCTTCAAATTGGAAGAGATGAATGCATATCAATTTGCAGAAATGGCGAATGAGTTGGGTCTCGCAGCGAATTTTCTGGCAGCACAAATAAAAAAGATTTCTGAAAAAACATTGAAGAGCCTTGATAAAATTGCGATCTCAGGTTTGAACGCAGAAGAAAACCAATTCATAGGCATCTTGAAAGAAAACATTAAAACTCGAACTCATCAATTCTTATCTGAATCCTCAAAGATAAAGTTGTATAAATTGGGTCATTAATCTTTTCTTTACTTCACCCATGTCGATTTCAAAAAAAGATTTTGAAGTTCTGCGCGAAAAATTCAATCTCGCCATCAAAGAGGTTGTGGACATTGCTAAAGAATCAGCAGCAGAAGAGATCGTGTGCTTAAATATCGATTTCTTCCGACAGAGTTAAGGCATGCTCTTAAGCTCAGTGGTTTTATCTGAAATGAAGATCTGACATGATCCAGGACATAGTTCTTTAGAATTCAATTTGAAATTTTCTCCGAATTGCCATTATTTGATGGTTGTGAGGAGAACTCGAAAATGAGTCGCGAGCATAAAGAAACCCACCAGTCTTTGGAAAATCCTTACCCAGACTATGTTGCTGAGCTTCCGGCGGATCACCCAGTCAGAGCTTATATCGAAGAAAATACCTATCTTCGAGAAATTTTAAGAGAAATAGACGAAACCGATGCCGTCACTGAATTTCAAAAGTTCTTCAATCTCTTTAATCAATTGAGTGAAGTTGAAAAACACTATGCAAGAAAAGAAAATCAGCTTTTTCCATTTCTTGAAAGGCATGGATGGACCGGTCCAAGCCAAGGAATGTGGAATTTTCATGATGCCATCAGGGATTTGTTAAGAGCTGTCCGAAAGCAAATAGAAAATAAAAATGTCGCAGGTCTCAATGAAGAAATGAGAGTCATTTTCGCGGAAATGCAGAGAATGATGCTGATCGAAGAGACGAGATTGTTTCCGAATGCATTGCAGCTTTTGACGGAAGAAGAGTGGCAACAAATGCGTGCAGGAGACGAAGAGATTGGTTGGATGCTTAAAACCAAACCCATTTCCTATTCCCAGGAGACAAAGGTAAAGCCCACCTCCATAGGAGATCGTTTCCGGCTTGATGAAGGCTTTCTGACCCCTGAACAAGTGAATTTAATGCTTAAGTTTATGCCGGTGGATTTAACCTATGTGGACGAAAACGACCGGGTCCTATTTTATAATCGCGGTGAAGATCGTGTTTTTCCCCGCAGTGCCGGGATCATTGGCAGGGAAGTTCGATTTTGTCACCCTCCTAAAAGTGTGGGGACCGTTTTGCGGATTTTAGAGGAGTTTAAAAAGGGCACTAAAAATGAGGCCGCGTTTTGGATTCAATTTAAAGGTCGCATCATTCACATAAGATATTTTGCGATCCGGGACCGGGAGATGAAATATAAGGGCGTCATTGAAATGTCCCAAGATATTACTGAAATTCAAAAGTTAGAGGGAGAGCAGAGACTTTTGGATTGGGAGAACGACAATGATCACGTTTAATGCGGAGGAGTTCAATCAGCGCTGGTTAAAAGCGAGAACCTCTGCTCTCCGTAAGGTTTGTGAACCAAGTAAAGATACCATTGAGTTTTCTGAGGCTGATCTTATCGATCAGTATTTTTCACAAGTGGCGGCAGCGACACCCGAAGAGAGAATTAAAAAAAAGGACCAGCTGCTTCGTCACGTGTTTGACCACAGCCGACTTCTGGCGATGAGCCTTTCCAAGTTCTTGGGAGTGACTTTTGAAATTCAAGATTTTCAAGATCTTTTAGAAAAGTCTGAAATTCCCTGCGTTCAAGGTCAATGGGACTCTCGCAGGACGGCAAAAGTTTTAAACCGCCACGGATGTGATTTTTGTCCAAAGTCCGGCGCGAATGCCTGTGATTATTGGCGGGAGGCTTTAGATGGACTGGTGATGGGGTTGGGTGACAAGGAAAGACTCGCTCGCCATGCCAGCGTTCGTCATGGGGATGCCGCCTGCGTGGATGTCTTTTATTTCGATGCCGAAGAGGAGCGCAGGGAAACCTCCCTGGCCTGGGGACCAATTCCTGAGTCTATGACCGCAAAGCTTCTCGAGATTTGTGATGATTTCGAAAGTAAAATGAAAACCTCCATTTTACTCAAAGGCTTGAGGGAAGGTGTTTTGTATTTTGAGTTTAAATCCTCCACCGACACACTTTGCAGCGGTGGTCAGCTTTTGGCTTCTACTTTTCAGCGAAAGATTCAGAAGCACTATCCTGCTTTGCGGATACAGGAAGTGACTCCTCGTGCGGTCTTAGGAGTTGAACAATGAATACCATGACTCGTCGGGATTTTTTTCTAGGAACTTTTTCCAAAGCTGAGACAAAGACAGAATGTATCGTCGGTAGAATATCTGACTTTCCTATTGGCAAAAGTAAATCACTGACCGCACTTCAGGTGGAAATCGAATCTTTACCAGAAGGCTTGAGAGCGCGTTCCCTGGAAAATGAACGCTGTTTTTATTCAATAAAAATGAACCAAATTGGAGAGCTCATCGTCAATCGCAGGGAACTATGGCCCGAAAACCAAGCTTTCTCGATCCTGACGAACGAGCAGACATCATTGGAGGACCGATCATGAGCGAAGAGAGCAAAAAAGGATTTAGTCGCCGAAGCTTTGTTAAAGGAATGGGTATCACCGGTGGGATACTTGGAGCATCCAGTTGGGTTCATGCCACTCCGCTGAGGTATTTTAAGCCGACAGGGATAGAAAATCCCTTGGCTTTTTATCCCCATAGAGATTGGGAGAGTGTTTATCGAAATATTCTTGCCCATGATTCAAGTTTTGTATTTTTATGCGCTCCGAACGACACCCATAACTGTCTTTTGAAAGCCTATGTTAAAAACGGCGTCGTGCAAAGAATCGGGCCAAGTTATGGCTATGGCAAGGCGACAGACCTTTATGGCAACCAAGCCTCACACCGTTGGGATCCGCGCATATGCCAAAAGGGCTTAGCCTTAGTACGCCGATTTTATGGGGATCGTCGGGTGAAAGCGCCGATGATACGTCGTGGATTTAAAGAGTGGGTGGATGCGGGTTATCCACGGGATGCTCAGACTGGAAAACCAGACGCAAAATACTTCCAAAGAGGCAAAGACAAGTGGCTTAGACTGGGATGGGAAGATGCTTATAAGTATGCGGCCAAGTCCATGCATAATATCGCAGAAACTTATTCTGGAAAAAAAGGTGAAGAGTATCTTAAAAAGCAAGACTACGATCCCGCGATGATCCATGCCCTGGAAGGGGCGGGTGTACAAACGCTCAAGTTCCGGGGCGGCATGGCTTTCTTGGGTGCCACGCGCATCTTCGGTCTTTATCGGTTTGCCAATATGCTGGCGTTGATGGATTCAAAAATTCGTGGTGTCGGAGCTGATAAAGCCATCGGTGGCCGGGGTTGGGATTCTTATTCTTGGCATACGGACTTGCCCCCGGGTCATCCGATGGTGACGGGGCAACAGACCAATGACTTTGATCTTTTTGCCGTCGAGCGAGCAAAACTGTTGATTGTCTGGGGCATGAATTGGATCACCACAAAAATGCCGGATTCTCACTGGATGACCGAAGCGCGGTTAAAAGGAACCAAAACCGTAGCTGTGACTGTCGAGTACAGCGCGACGGCATCAAAGGCCGATGACGTTTTGGTGATACGCCCGGGGACGGATCCGGCCTTTGCGTTAGGTCTTTGTCAGCATATTATGACCAAGAATCTTTATGATAAAGATTTTGTAGAAAACAAAACAGACTTTCCGTTTTTAGTTCGCTTGGATACCTTACAGCCGTTAAGACCTGATGAAATTATTCCTGGTTTTAAAGAGCCGGAGTTGAACTCTCTCCACTTTATGAAGGTTGGAGAAAAGCCCCCGGCAGGCAAGGAGCAAAAAGATCAATTTGTTCCAGAGTCCATGCGCGAGGATTTTAAGTCTTTTGTGATTTTTGATCGTAAAACTAAAAAGTATATAGCAGTCTCGCGGGATGATTATGGCGATTTCGCAAAAAAATTAAAGGCATCGCCAGAATTAAAGCATCAGGGCAATATAAAACTGGTGGATGGCACGTCGGTGAAAGTCCGCACCATTTACAGTTTGACTCAAGAATATCTCAACCAAAACATGACTCCAAAGCAAGTTTCGCAAATCACCGGATGTCCTACATCAGGTATCATCAGCTTGGCGGAGCAAATCGCTAAGAATAAAGAAAAAACGATTTTTGCCTGTGGCATGGGGCCGAATCAGTTCTTCAATGCGGATCTTAAAGATCGGGCCATTTTTATGGTGGCGGCCTTAACCAGAAATATTGGCTTTCCGGGGGGCAACATTGGCAGCTATGCCGGGAATTATCGCACCGCCCTTATCGGCGGCGAGCCCGTTTACGCAGCAGAAGATCCTTTTAATCTGCAAATGGAAAAAGGCGGTAAACCCAATGTTAAGAAGTACACTCACTATGAGTCTTTGCATTATTTCAACTATGGGGATCGACCCTTGCGCGCAGGGGATAAGATGTTTACAGGCGCCGGGCATATGCCGGTTCCTACCAAAGCCATGTGGCTGAACAACTCAAACTCCGTGATCGGCAATATCAAATGGCATTATGATGTCGTGAACAATACTTTGCCGAAACTTGAATTCATTGCCTACTCTGATTGGTGGTGGACCGGATCTTGTGAATACGCGGATCTTGTCTTTGCCTGTGACTCCTGGGCAGAGTTTAAACAGCCTGATATGTGTGGTTCCTGTTCTAATCCATTCATTCAAATATTCCCAAGCACACCTATGGAAAGAGTTTTTGATACCCGTGCGGACATCGAGATTATTGCGGGTGTATCCAAAGCACTCAGTAAAGTGACCGGCGATACTCGTATGATGGACATGTGGAAGTTTGTCCAAGATGGCAACACCCATGAATATTTACAGAGAATTATTGATGCCTCCGCGACTCTCAAGGGATACAAAATAGGAGATCTTGAAGAAAAAGCAAAACAAGGCATCCCTGCCCTGATGAACAATCGGACCTATCCGCGGATTTCTTCCTACGAGCAAGCAAGGTCCGAGAAACCTTGGCACACCAAGTCCGGTCGGTTGGAGTTCTATCGTCCTGAGGTTGAATTCATCGAGAGCGGAGAGAATATGGTGATTTACCGAGAGCCTGTTGACTCCACTCCCCATGAACCCAATGTGATCGTAAGTAAAAAACATGAAGCGCTCCGGGCAAAACAGCCTGCGGATTATGGCTTTGATAAAAAAGATGTCAGCTCTGAAACCCGTCAAGTTCGCAATGTGGTCATGACCACTGAGGAAATGATGAAGAGCCAGCATCCTTTGCGTTTAAAAAATTATGCCCACATTTACCATACTCCTAAATATCGCCATGGGGCGCACTCCACACCTGTGGATACGGATATAACATCGATTTGGTTTGGCCCCTTTGGCGATGTCTATCGCCATGATAAGCGCATGCCTTCCGTGGTGGAGGGCTACGTCGATATCAATCCCCTCGATGCCAAGGAGTTGGGAGTGGAAGATGGGGATTATGTATACATTGATGGCGATCCAGAGGATCGCCCCTTCCGCGGATTTAAAAAAGGGACTGAAGAGTATAAGGTGGCTCGCTTGATGTTGCGAGCGCGATATTATCCCGGCACTCCTCGAGGAGTGACTCGAACCTGGCACAATATGTACGGTGCGACTTTTGGCAGCATTAAAGGGCAAGAGACTCGAGCGGATGGCTTGGCGAAAAGTCCAGAAACCAATTACCAGTCCATGTATCGCAGTGGATCTCATCAAAGCGCGACTCGCGCCTGGTTGCGACCCACTCAGATGACCGAGACTCTGGTTCATAAAACCATGTTTGGACAAGGAATTGAAAAAGGTTTTGCTGCGGATATTCACTGTCCTACAGGAGCTCCGCGGGAAGCCTACGTGAAAATCACAAAAGCCGAGAACGGCGGCATGAATGGCCAAGGAACATGGCGGCCGGCGGCTTTGGGTTATCGTCCAACTTATGAAAATAAAGCAATGAAGGAATACCTTAAGGGCTCCTTTATGAAGAGGAAGGGATAAGTTATGGCAAAAGTAAAAAATTGGCAAATCCAACGCGAAATGGAATATCCCTACCAAGAACATCGCCCTAAACGTCAATGGTCTATCGTTTTTGATTTGAACAAATGCATTGCCTGTCAGACCTGCTCGGTGGCCTGTAAGACCACTTGGACCAGCGGTAAGGGCCAAGAGTACATGTTTTGGAACAACGTCGAAACAAAGCCCTATGGATCTTATCCTTTGGCCTGGGACGTGCGAGTGCTTGAAAAACTTGGTCAACAAGCTTGGAAGGCTAAGGAAGCTTATTACGGAAAAACTATTTTTGAAGCGGCCGGTGACAATGAAGTGGCGGCGCACTTCGCGCCGAAAGACGAAGACTGGATGTATCCCAATAATGGCGAGGACGATTGTTTGGGCAACGTTTCTCATGGGGCTCATCTGACGCTCCCGCATGATAAATGGTTTTTTTATCTGCCACGAACTTGTGCCCACTGCACTTATCCCGCGTGTTTGGCGGCGTGCCCTCGCAAGGCCATTTACAAGCGCGAAGAAGATGGAATTGTGTTGATTGACCAGTCTCGCTGCAAAGGTTACGGGGAGTGTGTTCGCGCCTGCCCGTATAAAAAATCAATGTACAATACGCACACGCGGGTCAGTGAAAAATGCGTGGGGTGTTATCCCGCCGTTGAAAAGGGTTACCAGCCGATGTGTGTCCAGAACTGTATCGGGAAAATCCGCGTCATGGGTTTTGTGAATCCACCCTGGAAAATTCGCGAAGACAATCCGATAGATTATCTTATCCATAAAAAGGAAATCGCCTTGCCCTATTATCCACAGTTGGGATTGGAGCCGAATATTTATTATATCCCGCCCATTCATGCCGACCGGGATTATTTACTGCAGATGTTTGGTCCGAAGGTGGATCAGGCCATTGCCAATTATAAAAAAATGAAAACCGACCCCGTGGCTCAGGGGCTCATGGTGCTGATCGGCAGCTCCGATCGAATCCTCCACAGCTTCAAAGTCAAAGACGGAGTGGCCTTTGGTTATGATGAAAAGGGGGATGAAATTGTGAGCGTGCCCGTGACGGAACCGATGTTTAAGCGAGCGGCTTTTGATGAAAAACTCAAAGCGACCCGGCATAACACACCTTAAAATGTGAGGACTAGGATGAAAAAAAATCTTTTGTTACTGACTATAATTTTTTCTTGCAGCGGAGCCAACGCGCAAGTTTATGCGGTTAAAAAAGTGGCTGCGGATTTATCAAAAACTCCGCAGGTCAATGGGGGTTATTGGCAAGGCGTCGCAGAGATTAAAATCGACTTGTTAGCCCAGATGATGGTTAAGCCTAAGCCTGCAAAAGTGCAAACTGAAACAGCCAAAGTGCAGATGGTTCATGACGGCAAATATATCGCTTTTAGAATTCGCTGGAATGACAAAGAAAAATCGGAAGCGGGGAAGCTCGGGGAGTTTTCAGATGCGGTCGCTCTTGAATTCCCGGTTTTAGACAATCAAAATCCACCTCCCATATTTATGGGCTTTAAAGACAATCCTGTTCATCTTTTTCACTGGCGGGCTCAGTACCAGTATGATGAAATGCATGGGAAAAAAAGCGTGAAAGATATTTATCCGAATTTAAATGCGGACACCTATCCAAATGAATTTCCGGATCGCGGAGCGCTCAAAGCTGTCAGTGAGGAAAGCAAAGAGATTTTTTCCCATGGCAAGGCCGCAGGAAATCCGCAGTCGGCTCAGAAAAAAGCCGTGGATGAACTGCTGGCAGAAGGCTTTGGAACCTCGAGCGTACTCAAAGAGACAGACTCTGTGGCGCATAGTGAATGGAAAGAGGGGGAGTGGACTGTGGTGATCTCTCGTGCGCTGAAGCGCCCTCAGGGATCTGTTTTGGAAATTGGCAAGGGATCTTCATTTGGACTTGCTGTATGGCAAGGGGGACAAGATGAAGTGGCGTCTCGGAAATCCATAACTATGCAGTGGACCGCTTTTAAAGTGGAGGAGAAATAAATGGACGTTCTAGAACAAACAAATCCGGCGAGTTTCGTTTTAGGCTCGGTCTTGATGTCCTACCCGGTGGATTCCATTTCCGCTAATATTCCCATTCTTTTAAATGATATTGGTTTGGAGATAAGTGAAGATCTTCGTGCTTTGATTCTCAACTTCACTTCGCCCGAAAACATTCAAGACCTCCAATCTGAATATATTTCAATCTTCGACAATGGACGCGATATCAATCCGATTTATGAAACTGAGTATGACCGTCGTCGAGCCATGGCCAAAGGCAATGAGTTAAGTGATATTGCAGGATTTTATAGAGCTTTTGGATTTGAGTTGGACTCCACAGCGGAAGGAATGGAGATACTTGATCACGTGGGGATCGAGCTTGAATTTTATTCTTTGATGTTGATGAAACAGCTCTACCTTGCGGAGACTGAGGACCAACAAGGCATGGAAATTGTCGAAGACGGACGGAAAAAGTTTTTAACGGCGCATCTAGGCCGTTTCGTAGGGGCGATCAGTCGCAGGCCTGGTGTTGAAAAGAGTGAATTCTATAGTCAGATATTTAAGTGGGGCGCGCAGTTAGTGGAAGACGAATGCAAGCGATTGCATCTGACCGTGGTGCCTGCGGATTGGATCGATAGTGAAGTGATTAAAGAAGAGGATATGAATTGCAGCACCGGTGGGAGCTGCCTGAAATAATTTTTTAACTCCGAGCTGCTTGAGCTAAAGCTTCTATTTTTTAAAAGCCAGGCTCCTGCAGCCGTGAACAAAAATGTTCACCAGGGTTTTGTGTGGAAACGCCAAAGCCTCCCAATGGAAAGGAGATCTATGAGAGCACTGCTTCGCGACTCTTATGATCGTCAATTTCAATATCTTAGACTGTCGTTGACAGAGGTTTGTAATTTTCGCTGCAGCTATTGCCTGCCTAACGGATATAAATCTTCTTGTAGCGATTTTCCTCTGGGTGAAAGCGAGGTCTTTCATCTTCTTCAAGCTTTTTCTGAGCTTGGAATCAGCAAGGTGCGCCTGACCGGTGGGGAACCCACCATTAGATCGGACCTTGTCTCTTTAGTGCAAAAAATTTCTCAGATTGAAGGAATCGATAAAATCGCCCTCACCACAAATGGCTACCGCCTTCAATCATTGGCGGCGCCTTTGTTTGAAGCCGGTTTGACCAACCTGAATGTCAGTATTGACACCCTTCAGGAAGATAAATTTCAGAAGATCACCGGTAAATCAAATTTAAAAAATGTATTAGCGGGCATGGAAAAAGCCATTTCAGTGGGGATTCCGGCCGTTAAAATAAATACTGTTTTACTGAAAGATTTAAATGATATTGAATTGCCTGAGTTTATGGAATTCGTGCGGAAAGTTCCGGTGAGTTGGCGTTTTATTGAGCTGATGCAAACAGGCAATAACAAGGATTTTTTCAGGCAACGTCATTTATCAACGAAAGTCATCGATTCATATTTAAGAGATCGCGGCTGGAGCGAAGTTTCAAAACAGGCGACCGATGGCCCGGCCACGGAATTTTCCCACCCGGATTATTTAGGACGTATTGGAATTATCGCACCGTATTCGAAGGATTTTTGCAAATCATGCAATCGCCTGAGGGTCAGCAGTCGGGGCGCTCTGCAGCTTTGCCTGTTTGGAGAAGGGCAAGTCAACTTACGTCATCTGTTACAAGCTTCTGAGCAAAAGGAAGAGTTAAAAAGTAAAATCGAAAAATCTTTATTTTTAAAGTCAGTCGGACATGAACTCCACTCTGGACTCACGGGACAGACTCAGAATTTATCAATGATTGGCGGATAGGAAAGTACTTATGACATTCAATTCAGAATTCAAAATGGCAAATGTTGCAGAGAAAATATCCACTTCTCGTCGTGCCATTGCCAGGGGTTATATAAAAATGTCGCCTGCGACAGCGAAGATCGTAGCAGAAAAAAAACTCCCCAAGGGAGATGCCCTCATGATGGCGGAGGTGGCTGGAATTTTAGGAGTGAAAAAGACCATTGAGATTCTGCCGCTTTGTCATCCCCTGCCCATTGAATCTGTTCGGGTAAAGTGTGAACCCCGTGGCGACGGGGTTGTCGTCTCCTGCGAAGTCATCACGACCTATAAAACAGGGGTGGAGATGGAAGCCCTGATGGGGGTGAATGCGGCTCTTCTCTGTATTTATGATCTGACCAAACCAATAGATCCTGTTTTGAGCATCCACGATATTCATTTGGTAATGAAAGAAGGGGGCAAGTCGGGGCTATGGCAAAACCCTGAATTTCCTCAAGACCCACAAATTCCTCTATCTTCGAATAAGAGTTGCGCCCTCAGGAAATCTTTGAAAGGTCTAAAGACGGCCGTTTTAACCATCAGTGATCGCTGTTCAAGAAAGCAAGCGGAGGATGGTTCCGGCCCTGTTTTAAAACAAATGCTTAAGGAACGTGAGGCGGAAATTTTATGGAGCGATCTGGTACCGGATGAAATTTCTGAAATTCAAAAAGCCATCACTCGCTTTAAAGAATCGGGGGCTGATTTGATTGTCTCGACGGGGGGCACGGGCTTTAGTCCACGTGATGTGACCCCCGAAGCTGTCGAGCCGATGTTGACGAGAAGAGTGGAAGGCTTTGGTGAACTTTTCCGGGCCGAGGGCGCGAAAAGAACGCCTATGAGCTATTTGAGCCGAAGCGTGTCTGGGTTTATTGGGGAAACGCTAATCATCACTTTGCCTGGGAGTCCAAGGGCCTGTCGGGAGGGGATTGATATTTTAGCTTATCTTATTCCGCATGCCATTCACATTGCCAAGGGCGGTCCCCATGGAGGAGGACATGAAATCAGTAAATAATCTTTCAGGTGATTTTTTAGGATCTTTTGCGGATGGAGCTGTGCTGTTCCCCTTGCTGATAATGCTCTCATCTCTCAATGGAATGAATCTCTCCTATTTGCTTTTAAGCAGTGGCTTAACCTATTTGGTCGCTGGATTTTTTTTTCGTGTTCCGATGTCCGTGCAGCCCCTTAAATCCATTGCCTTTGCCGGTCTTGCCGTCGGGGCCAGTGGCTATGAAATTCGTGCGGCGGCAGTGGGTCTCGGTTTGATTTTTATTGCGAGCCTGCGCTTTGATCTGGAGTCTTGGGCGAAACAAGTTCCAATAAAACTTATCCATGGTGTGCAGGTAGGACTTGGATTTGTTCTCGTACAGCAGGGCTACAAGCATGTGATGTCCTATGGCTTGGAATTTATTCTTCTCGCTGGAGTGAGCGTCGCCTTAATAATTTATTTAACCTACAAGTTTCAGTATCCTATTTTGGGAGTTGTTTCTTCAATGGGTTTTTTTTCGTCTTTATTCTGGTTGGAAAAAATCGATTTACCCTCAGGAAATGTTTCATTAAATCTGGAAAGTTTCCGACCATTTTTGATTTTATCCTTGGTCTTGCCTCAAATAATCCTGACATCGGCGAATTCTGTTTTGGCGACTGCGAATGTATCCCGTCAATTATTTGGAAAAGAGGCTGAAAGAGTGAACGTCCGTCGTTTGATTAGTCTGATGGGCTTTGGCAATGTTTTAAGCGGGCTGCTGGGTGGCTTGCCGTTTTGTCATGGTTCAGGAGGCGTGACAGCCCATCATAAAGGGGGAGCCAGAACAAATAGATCGAACTATTTTATCGGTACGAGTCTTCTCTTTGCGGCACTGGCGTCTTTTATTTTTGGCAATGCGCGGGTGACGTTTTCCCCATTGTTACTAAGTGTCCTTTTGCTGGCTGTGGGTTTCATGCATGTTGTCTTGGC
>DATBTE010000190.1:0-20850 GCA_036559425.1 Pseudobdellovibrionaceae bacterium
CTGCCACAAGTTTCCCTTACAAGGTAGGCGATGAAGTCTTGGCAATGGATGAAATTCCTGTAAATCAGCTAAGGTCAAGCTTAACCAAGGACATGAAATCGACAGCACCCTTAACTGATCAGGCGCTTGGTGATATGTTCTTGACCAGCAGAAGGGGCCAAAGAAACCAGCTCGTTCCTCGCAATACAGTCACTTTAACCCTTCTGAGAGCTGGCGAAAGCATTCCTCGAACGCATCAATTAAATTGGGAATATACAGCTGAACAAATTCCAGGGGCAGAAACGCTGCCCTCTCAAAATCAGTTCAATAAGCAGCTCAGTTTTCATGGACATTTTAAATTAGCGCAAGCGCAGATGTTAAGTCCCGTTGCTGATATGTTCGCGCAGCAGGATAATTTTATAGATTCACCCTACGGCCTGGGAAATAAAAAACCATTTTTACCAGACTTTGGCCCTCGCGTTTGGGAAACGGACGCCACCAATACTTTTGATGCATACATCTACCAAAATGAAACGAGTCAACTGATTGGAGTGATCAGGATAGCCAGCTATTCCCCCAATAGCGAGGACCCTAAAGGCAGAGAAAAAGCAGTGGCTGATTTTTCTGAGATCCTTAAGAAAATGCAAAAATTAACTTCAGGCTTAGTGATTGATCAAACGAACAACCCGGGTGGGTCGATATTTTATCTCTACTCTTTAGTATCCATGTTAACTGACCAAGCTTTTTATACTCCAAAACATAGAATGAGTATTGATACCATGGAGGTGAAGCCCTGTGTTGAGTTTGAAAAGGCTTTTGAGAAAATTTCTAACGATGAAGAGGCAAGAAAATTGCTAGGAGAGTCCGATGACGGATTCCCGGTAAATTACGAATACGCTGTGGCCGCAAAAAATTACTGCCAATTTATGGTAACTGAATTTAAACAGGGAAAGAAAATCACGGAGCCTTTTTATATTTTTGGAGTCGACAAAGTGAATCCAAGCCCCGTGGCGCAGTATCTTAAACCCATAGTTATTTTGGTCAACGAACTCGATTTTTCTGGAGGAGATTTCTTTCCAGCAACTCTGCAAGATAACAAACGAGTGACCGTTGTAGGAACCAGAACCTCGGGTGCTGGCGGTTATGTTAAAGCCATAAATATTCCGAACCTATTAGGGCTTGAACGTTTTACTCTTACAGGCTCTATTGCCGAGCGAATTGATAAAAATCCTATCGAGAACCTAGGAGTAACTCCCGACGTGCCACTTGAGATGACGATTGAAGATTACAGAGATGGCTTCAAACACTACATTTCAGAAGTTAAAAAAGTTTTAACTGAACAAATTAGGGCTTTTTAAAAAGAGCTTCGGCGGCCGCTCTCAGCGCCGCCGCTTTATCCAGACCACCGCTGCCGCCTTTGCGAGGCGAAAAGGAATCGCAAAAATTAGCGCGCTCTTTTTCTTTCACCACATCCGCTTGAGGCTCACGGCATTCATTATAAACTTTAGGGTCATAGAATTCACAGTTTCTACAAACATGGACATCAGCACGGCACTGAATACACTCATCGCGGCGCCCGACGATGCTCAAAATTTCTTTATTGCAATTAAAACAATGTAAGGTCTGTGGATTCATAATTATTTTATATTGTTTTGTAATTCGGTTTTTGTGAAAGCTTATGATGAGCTTCAATTGTGCGAATGGTTCCTGTCACGGAACGCATCACCACGGAGTGAGTCTTGGCCTGACGACCTGGAAGAGTCTTTACGCCCTTTAAAAAAGGACCATCCGTCACACCCGTGGCCACGAACATCACAGATCCCTTGGCAAGTTCATCCACAGTGTATTTTTTTGTAAGGTCTTTAATGCCCATTGCAGTGGCACGTTCTTTTTCATGCTCATTGCGGAATTTCAAACGTCCTTGAAAATCCCCGCCAAGACACTGCATCGCTGCCGCGGAAATAACGCCTTCCGGAGCTCCGCCGATACCCATCAGTAAATCGATGCCTGAATCCGCCCAGCCTGTGGCAATCGCGGCAGAGACATCCCCATCCCCGATCAAGTGAATGCGAGCCCCTGTTTTACGCACTTCCGCAATCAAAGCTTCGTGACGTGGACGGTCCAAAATGACCACCGTCAAATCGCCTACGGTTTTTTTCAAAGCCTCAGCCACGCGCTTTACATTTTCCGTCGCTGATTTATCAATATCGATACAACCTTTAGCCCCTGGACCACAGGCGATTTTATCCATATAGGTATCAGGAGCGTGCAAGAAGTTGCCTCTTTCAGCCACCGCAATCACGGACACTGAGCCCACGCCGCCTGTAGCACAAATCGTCGTGCCTTCCAAGGGATCCAAAGCAATATCGATTGCCGGAGCATTAAAGGCTTTGTTACCGACTTTTTCGCCGATATAAAGCATCGGAGCCTCATCGCGCTCGCCCTCACCAATGACGACTGTTCCGTCGATGTTCACGCTATCAAATGCTTTTCTCATGGCGTCAACAGCGGCTTTATCCGCAGCTTTCTCATCGCCATGACCGGTCCATTCAGCACAAGCCAAAGCGGCTGCTTCCGTAATACGCACAAACTCTAAAGCCAGGTTTCTGTCCATTTTTCGTTCTCCAGGATTTGCATCATGTCGCTTGGTAAGCGCATTAATTTTAGGTTTTGATCTAAGGAAACATGGGTCGTTTCGGCCACTGCCAAAGTTTGCCCACGGGCGTTCAGACGATATTGTATGTAGATTCGCACGCCCTCAGCCTTTACTTCAAGTTGAACTTCGAGTTCGTCTCCGAAAAAGGCGGGCTTTAAATGGCGCACTTGGGTTTCATAAACTGCAAAAAGGCTGGCAGAGCCCTTCTTTTGGTAATCCAGCAACCCACGGGAATGAGCCCAAGCCACACGGGCTTCCTCACAAAAACGCAGGTAATTGCTATGATGAACAATCCCCATCTCGTCGGTTTCATAATACTGAACGCGGTGTTGATAAACATACATACGACTTAGCGATACCATCACAAAAACCTTCTTAGAAAGCAAAACGTTTATTCAAATTTTAACTAATATTTTAAACTCTTTTCTTTTTATTTACCGTTGTTGACAGTGATAAAGACGTTTTGAGAAGATCATTCGAGATCAACTAAAGGACTGATATTGTGAACACAGGCACACCTATCAACACGCTGAGTGGGGCACCGCCTTCGTGGAAAATGCAGCTTCCGATGTGGATTACGGTCAGTCGCATTGCAATGGTTCCCTTTATCCTGATCTGCATGCACTTCAACATTTTTTGGTGGAATGTCGCCGCCGCCTCTTTGTTCATGCTCGCGTCCATCACCGATTACTATGATGGATATTTTGCCCGAAAATTCCAGGCTGTTTCCAATATGGGGAAATTTATGGACCCCGTAGCAGATAAGATCCTGGTCAGCAGCATTCTAGTGATGATGACCTATAACCAAAAAATCGACCCCTGGATGGTCGTAGCCATTTTGGGGCGGGACAATTTTATCAGCGGAGTTCGCGCCGTTGCCGCCACAGATGGACTCGTCATTGCCGCCAAATCTGCCGGAAAATGGAAAACAGCCTTACAAATGGGGGCTATCCCTGGCTTGTTGATTGGAGAAATTCCAGGGTATTTGCCTTATCTCGACAAAATTGCTTACATCATCTTGTGGATCAGCGTTCTGTTAAGTATAAGTAGTGGCATCGAATATTATTTGGCTTATAAGAGGCAGCGCAAAGCAAAGGGTTGAGTTATGTTACTGCATATGTCGCCAAGAGATTGGTTTTTTATTTTCCTGGCTGTTTTACTGGCTAGTTATGTAAAATTGGCTTCTGCCAAAGCGCAGCTTTCAACGAACCCGCTCTTTAAGCTTACTAAGATCAGCCGCTCGATCTGAAACTTCAGAGGCGCTCATGGGTGATTTTGCCTCACTCCCCAGGTTTTTCACTCCCCAGAAATAGCCCAAAAAATAAGCGCTAATTCCTAAAGAGGCGATCGCAGACCATTTGATAAGACTTTTTTTAAAAATTCCTCGCATGAAAAATATTTACCCATTGACAGAAACAGCACGCAACTGTAATTTCTGTCACACGTTCGTTATGACGCGGGAATAGCTCAGTTGATAGAGCGATGCCTTGCCAAGGCATAGGTCGCGGGTTTGAGTCCCGTTTCCCGCTCCAAATCTCTAAAAAAACCAGTCCTGCGAGACTGGTTTTTTTATTTCTGGAGGCCCCATGGCGGTGAGTGTTCAAGAACTGACAAAAGCTTTAGAGTCGCTTCGCATTGCCTTAGAATCTCCCTATTCAGATATTGTTCGGGACGCCTCAATCCAACGTTTTGAGTTTTGCATCGAACTCTGCTGGAAGCTTTTAAAAAAGAAAATGGGAACATCCTCAGTCGCTCCGAAGGCCGTTCTTCGTGAAGCCGCCGCGCAAGGACTTATTGCGAATATAGAAATCTGGTTTGATTTCATTGAAGCCCGCAACCTCACGTCCCATACCTACAATGAATCCGTGGCCAAAACTGTTTTTGAAACAGTCCAACGCTTCTTTCCGGAGGCCACACAACTTCTTACAAAATTGAACTCAATATGAAGTTTGGTCTTAAAAAAGAGCACTGGGAACTTGTCCAATTAAAATTACTTGCCCCACTCAAACAACAAAAATCAAAGGTTTGGATTTTTGGCTCGAGAGCCCGAGGCGATTTCAAGGAATTCTCAGACCTTGATGTCCTTTACCAAGCTGAAGTCCCCCTGCCTCCTGGACTCCTCAGTCGCATCAAAGAGGATCTTGAAGAAAGCCGTTTGCCAATCAAGGTGGACCTTGTGGCTAAGGAGGAACTGGCCTCTTCCTACTTGGAAAATGTGAGTAAAGATCTCATTGAAATTTAAACAGCGCCGCAAGCATACAACATCTTAAAAAGAAATTGATCGCAGAATCCGCGAAAAGTAGAAAGCATTGATTTTTAAGTCAATGCTTTTCGAGATAGGGATTGATATTTCGTACCGGAGAAACGCGATCCTCTTTTTGGATACCCTAGCGTTGCGGGAAATTGTGTTCGAAATCCAAGAAGTTCATTGACCCACGTCTGGGTCATCTTGCTCCTTCCGAAAGGAAGGAGTAAATTTACTCAATGAAGTTTTACTATCTCGTAGCCGCCTATAATGAAGAACGCGTCCTTGAGAAAACAGTGCGAGAACTTGCGGTCATTCCCCAAAGATTTCCCGGGTCTGAAATTCTTCTTTTAGACAATGGGAGCCAGGACAATACTTGGGCCCTTTGCCAACGGCTGGCTCAAGAAAACTCCTGGGTTTCCGCCTATCATAACGATGAAAAAGGAATGGGCACCGCGTTTAAAAGAGGACTTCGGGAACTGCAAAATAAAAATATTCCGCGCGATAGCTGGATCGTATTTTGTGCCTCAGACTTGCCCTTTGGCTTTAGTGATCTGGAGTCTTTTTTAGAATTGGGACCGGCGGCTTGGCAAGAAAATATCCTCTTCGTCGGCAGCAAACGTCATTCTCAATCCCAGGTTCAAAGGAATTGGAAAAGACGCTTCGGCTCTGTCATCTTTGAGTTGGCCCGCTTTCTTATTTTGCAAATTAAAACGAAAGACACCCAAGGCTCTCTTTTTCTAAGAGCTGACCAAATCGCTTTGTTGCAGAATCTAAATTCTAATGATTATTTTTTTACGGTTGAACTGGTTTATTTTGCCGAGAAATCCGGAAAGGTCACTGAAATGCCCATCAAGTTACGACCGGAAATACGCAATTCCAATATTTCAATTTTAAAAGATGGCTCTAAAAGCCTGCTACAACTTCTTAAATTCCGTCAGCGTCTTTAAGCTGATTTTTTCAAGACCCTTGATTGTTCACCACAATCCTTGGCGAATTTATCAATGTAGCGCTGATAGATGTGCTGGATGGAGTCTGGACTCTCAAGATGATCTTTCGTTTGAAAAAACCAATTTTCAAAAATGGATAAATCGATGTCGGGAATCCCCGATCGTTGCAACCCTATACGATTTACTTTTTGACCTTCACAAGGACTCCCGAAGGCCACCACAAAGGGTGAAATATGACGAGTCACAGTGGAATTCATGCCCACCATAGCATAGGCCCCAATCACTCGAAACTGATGAATAGCAGCGCCCAACCCTAGATTCGCTCCTTCACCAATAATAGTGTGCCCCCCAATGAGAACATTGCAGGAAAGATTCGCCTTGTGACCAAGGACGGCATCATGACCAAGATGAGAACCCCGAAGCATCACGACATTGTCCCCCACTTCAGTGAGACCCTTCGTCGCTCCGTTGATCGTCACAAATTCTCTAAAAATATTTTTATGACCAATTTTGACGGGGCCGGCTTCTTGGTGGAAGTACTCACGATGTTCAGCGGCCGTGCCCACAGAAACATAGGCTTCGAATCGATTGCCATCTCCGATTATCACGTTGGGCCCCAGGTAACAGAACGGACCAATATAATTATCCGTGCCTATGTGGGCTCTAGGATCGATGATCGCTGTAGAATGAATGAGGTTACTCACACGAATCTCCTGCCATTATTTTCGACACAAGCTCGTATTTTCTAAACAGACTTTCGAAGGGTTCACCACACCTAAAACCTAGACCCGACCCTTAATTTCTTTTGGAGATGAGTAAGATGGGTGATTTTTTTAAGGGCTAAGAAAGCAGGTTTATTAAATGGCTGCCCCAGAGTGGTTTCAATATAACCAATAGCCTCTTCCGGGGTTCTGTTGCGGACATCGACCCCTGTTCCATAGATGAAATCCACGAAACAATCCGCGATCGCCACGATGCGGGCGAGCGGATTAATTTTAATATCGCGAATATGACGAGGGTAACCTAGACCCAAAGCGTTTTCATGGTGCTCCAGCACGATAGCGAGAACATCCGAAGGAATCTCTTTGATATCACGAAGCATCTCCACTCCTCTGAGAGGATGAGCTTCATAGAGATGAACTTCAGCCTCAGTCCAATACAAACGAGGCCTCCGCAATATCTCCAGAGGAATTTCTTTCAGACCAATATCATGTACAAAGGCACCCATGACCACTTTTTCTAAGGTGCTCTTCATAGTGATATTCATATGTTCACAGATTAAAAGTGATATAACAGAAGTCGCCAGAGAATGACTTACGAGATCCCCAGGTAATTTGCTGAAGATCTCTATAAACTTATCAAAATCTTTCACTTGAGCCACTGTCTGCTGGACGAATCCGACGATTTGTTTGCAATGATCATAGGATCCGACATAAACATCTTTTTTAACCAGTTCAGAAATCGTCGACTCTGCAACCCCTTTTAGAAGATTCATCTTCAAGGTATCACTCACACTTTCATTCTTAAGCGTCTTCTCTATCAGATTGATATTGTATCGAACCACATTAGAATAATCTTCTTCGTGGACAAAGAGCTCTGCTTCCCCGCCCTGCTTCATGAGATGAAGATTGGAAAGATTCCCAGTATCTGCCTTTTTACCAATGAGAATGAACTGTCCAGACGGAAGACGGGTAAAAACTTCGGAAGCTAAGGGCAAACCGTCAGTAAACAACTCTTTACTGACTTTAACCATCTTCTTTTCATTATTACCCGGAGGGGATTTACTCATGAAGTACTTATCGGTTTATTTCGATTTCACTTCATAACATTTTCATATAAGCCAACTATGCGTTAGAATGAGACGAAAAGTGGTCTCTAATCGAACTTAGCCGCATTGTAAAACACCTTAATCCGACTTCCTGAAGGCTGAGAACTCCAATTAATTTGATCCCCCAGAAGGATCGCATTCATCTTAGGGTCAAAAGACCAACCTTTATGGTAATCCTCTGGAAGATCTACGCTGCCATAACTTACGCGAATGCTGCTGAAATCTGGAGGACGAGATAAATAGATAATGTTTCCTACTTTATCTACGATATCTTTTGCCATGGTCGCAAGACGGGACCCATAGTCTGGATCACAAATACTCATAATATTATTTTTATTATTTTGGACCATGGAGAGAAATTTCTCTATGCGCAGGGGCGAACCAAAGGGCTCATCACGAGTGCATCGCTGCGGATTGTTTGTTGGAGCCAATACTCCATAGGCTAAAATCTTACTGGCGTCTTTATGCTTCAAATTCAATAAGAAATTATAAAGTCCCAAAGCATCAGTTCTGGTGCTCTGATCCTCAGCGTCCGTCATAAGAATAACAACTAAGGAAGCATCTGGACGAAGAAAACCTACGTTCCAACCATTGAGCAAGGGAGAGGAAAGCGCTGCAACCACTGGATCAAAGCTAGCTTCACTTGAAGACCCGTTGGTTCCCACCAAAAAGTTTCTTGCAAGAATTTGATCGGCTCCGAGGGTATTTTTATTGACGATGCGAGGGCTCCCCACCAGTTGACCGCAGCACACTCTAGAGGGGGATCCCCACATATCTGGCATTTCCGTGGTGACAATTCCAATGTTGTAATCCAGAGCCGAAGACTTGGTAAAAGTCGAGGTGAATTGGGCCACATTCCTCGCCAAGTTTGTTTGATGGGCCTCCATACTTCCAGAGTTGTCGACAACGAACAGGATATCCACTTTCGGATCAAAAACCTGAGTATTATCTTCAATCACTTTTTCATTGGGGACTACCGGCGAAAGATAAGCCTTAGGAGTCTCCGGAGAGCAGGCTACCAGCCCAGCTAGCAATGCACCTAAACCTAAAATATATTTAAGATTCACAATCTACCCCTCTCGATAGCTATTTCTTTACCGTGCAAGCTTTTTTAACATCTATACGATAATTGCTAAGCTCATCAAACCAGACTTCATCTTCAGCCGGGAATTTTACCGCGTTCGCAGTGCCCTTGTAACCAGTACTTCCTTTTTTCTCGTCATTTCCTTGAGCATTCTTGGCTATTTTATCTGCCAAGGAAACCTGTTGAATGACTTCGGCCTCAACGATGTGGAGCTTATGAAGAATCTCTTTCGTTTCAAGGACCTCTTCCTTTGCCAACTCCTTCACCCGAGAATAAGCGGACGTTTTTGCCATTTGCGCCCGTTGCAAAGTATTTTGTTTCAATTTTTCAAAGCTTCCCTGAAGCCCTGTCAGCGATAGAGACTTTGCATAAAGTTTTTCAGCAGCTTGAGCCTCATCCTCAAGATGCTTTTGCACCTGGGCAAACTGATACAATCTATCATCGTGGGCGAATCGACGAGGAAGATTTTGAGCGGTCTTACCAAGCTCTTGAACTTCGATTTTTTTCGTTTTCAAAAGCGCAATGCCTTTGTCAACATCCTGATTCGCCGGGTCGGCTGACAAAGCCTCAAGAGTTTTTGTTCTTTCTTTAAAGCGCTTGGGGAAATTCTGAAGAGTTTCTGTCACCCCTGAATAGTCACACACTTTCAACAAAGAAAGAGCTCTCACGAAGAAAGCCTCTGGACTGACTTGAAAGTTAAGCCCTGAATTCACCAAAGATTGACTCACAGCCATGGCATTACCGGTCTCGCCCTTGCGAATGTAAGCCCAACCCATCTCTTCTTGAGCCTCTGTCCAATAATCAGAGGTTTTGGACACTTTCCCGTAGTATTTCAAAGAGGTGTCGAAATAGCCCCCCTGAAAAAGCAATCGCGCTGCGGTGATTTGCATCAAATCCTTACTGACTGTCACATAGGGAGACTTCATCAGATTTGCTAGGAGTTTCGCCGCACGGTCGGTTTGATCACTCAAAGAGTAAGCAATCACCAACTGCCAGTCGATTTGTGCCTTTTCCTTGCTATTTGCTGGAGCCATCGATGACAGCTTTTGCAATTGATCTATATTTTTCTCCGAATTTTTCTCCGAATTTTTCTCCGAATTTTTCTCCGAGACGAAAGCTTCCATGATTTTCAAACGGAGAGGAATAATCTCTCCGAAAATCACTTCCCAAGCGCTCTGCCACTGAACCTGAGCCAAGCTCCATACAAAGTGATCCGCGGGAGCAACCTTCTGCCATTCCTCACGAAGCATCGTATTAATTTCTCTCGGATTTGCAGCCATGAAAAGAGTCTGAACTCCCGTCACAGGAAGACCTGCTTGAAACTGAATATATCCAAACAAAGCCCTGCCATTTGCTGACTTTTGGAAAGCTGTGCCTTCAAAAGCATTGGGGAATTGCAAAGTCGCTTTTTCCCAATCAGAAGCTTCAAGATATCTTAAAAAAATGCTCTGCTCGGATTTTGGAGTTCCAATAATTTTCTTCATTGCTTGCGCTAAAAGAGTCGTTTTTCCCGCTTCCGCCGGAGCTTGAAGAGTTTTGGTCGCTTTTGAACCTTCATCCAAGATGCTCTCAAGATCTCCAGCCCATGCGACGGGAACCAAAGACCATGAAAGACCCACAATTGCCAAGTGTTTCAATTTCATAGAAGCCATCCCATTTGCACTGAAGCCACGGCCAGATCCATTTTCTTTTGAGTCTCAAAGTATTTCGCCGTATAGCTTTGGTAGCGCATTTCGAAACGGGTTGAAAAATGTCGGCTCACCCAGAAGCCTAGACCGCCACCGGCCGTATAGGTGGAAGCTCCTCCAGAAGAGAGGGCCACTTGTCCATAGCCTCCCAAAAGATAGACATCAAAATGAGCAATGCTTTTATCAAACAAGTTCAATTTTCCATAAATTGGAGAATAGTTAAATAAAGCCATCGTCTCAGACTTTGGATAGTCCATTTGTGGATAGCCAAGGGTCGGATTTGCTGGATCTTTTTTAAATTGCTCGTATGCCTGATTCACCAAGGACTCCCCTTCCGGAGTCATAGAGTTGAAAGAATAGTTGTACTTGGCACCAATGGCCCAACGAGGATTGAAATGGTAAAATGCATTGAGACCAATACTTTTCGTTCTCGTATAAGTATCCCCACCGAAAGTTCCGGAGAATTCAGGAGCAATTTCCACTCGGTTCTCTAAAGAAACTGTTCTGTTTTGAACAATACTGATGCTTTTCTCAGGCTCAAGAGCTTTGGCTTTATCTAACAAGATCTTATTGCCACCAAGAGCGTCAAACTCAGCTTCAGTGCTTTCTTCTTTTGCCCCCTCTTGATTTGCAGCCATGGCAGAAACAGCAAATAAAAGACTGAGTAGTAGAGTTATTCTTTTCATTATTTACCTCCTTGAAGGGCCAAAGGGCTCACCGGAGGAGCGGAAGTCACCCTCAACTTCAAATTAAAGCTATTGTTTTTAACAAAAGTATCCTGGGGATCTTGGCTTCTGCCCGTCACCTGAGCCTGGAATGAATAGTCTCCCGCTGGTACTGACAAATCTGGAGTCCATGAGAAAGTACAAAGTTGATTGGTTCCCACTGCACTACAGTTAACAGTTGCATTGCTTGGAAGACCAGAAAAATTTGGGTTCGATACTGACAGTTCAGTTTTTGGGTCGAAGATCATGAATTGAAATGTTGTTTTAGATCCTGCTGGAGTTTCTAAAACATCATACCAACTGCTTTGCAGGTCAGAGAAAGAAGTCACGATATTTAACAATACACTCTGCGCGGAGCTCACTTGATTAAAACGAGAAACGGCTTTCAAATTGAAAGAGAAAATGCCTCGAGATTTAGTCAATTCGGCACTTGTAAGATCGATTCCCAAGAAGACCGTGAACTCACCACTTCCCGTCGCCACAATTTGATTGATAGTTACAAATTGAGAAGGGTCCGCATAGCCGACAGTAGGTAAAATCAGAAGGTTTGGATACGATTTAACATCGATGCCGGCATCTTTATCACGTATTTTTAGATTTAAGGTCGCCTTCTCTCCCTCACGCAGGCTGATTGAAGTCTGGGAAATTGAGAAGATCTCAGGAACATTCAACATCTTTCCGATGCTGACCTTGACTGAACGATGCCCAACGATAACTTTTGAATTAGGCTTACTCCCTAATATTAAAAGTTTGAGGTCCTTTTTTTCATCAAGTCCGCTGTTTCCACTAACGACACCGAAAGCAGGGGTCCACGTAAACTTGGCTGTTTGTATACGAGTCGCTGAATCATAATTGACCACAGCAAAGTTAGCTCCGGGAAAATCAGCCAAATTCTCTACGGACATAGCTGCGGCATAACCATTCTCTAAAATGCGTGCCGTGACCACAAGCTCTCCCAATGTTCCTTCGCGGAAAGCGTAGAGTTCAGGACTATCAACCACCACATTGTTACTATCAATGGCTTTTCGTTCCTCTGGCTGAGTCGGCTTTGGTTGGCCGGTTTTCAAAACTCCGTCTTTGTCTGCCAAAGGATCCTGATTCCATTGAGAAGCACAGCCTGCGAGAATTCCAACAACCAAAGTTGAACTTAGTATTACGCTTGATATTATGTTTAAAGTCGTATTTAAAAAATATTTAATGTTTTTCATATTACCCCTGACCAGCCCTTCTTAGCACAAATGGATACGTTACTTTCACATCCACTCCTCCTTGCGGAAGAGGGAATTGCCAAGTCTTCAATCTCATCAAAATACAATCTTCAATCGCTTTGGCATTCATCGTTGAATTATCAACGCTGGCCATTTTTACCGCCCCATTGCCGCCAATGACGAAAGCAATGGCCACACGACCGTTTAAGTTTGGATCCCCCTGTAAACCCTGTTCATAGCAAAAGCGCACTTGACCCAGATTTCTATTAATCACCGCCGCAATTTGATCACGATCAAGCCCTGAAGCCACGCTTGCTTCTTGAGTCAAAGCGATCGAACTCGTTCCCGCCGAACCGATAAGGCTGAGCTTTCCATAGCCCGCATGGCCGCCACCTTTACCTTTGGTCCCGTAACCACCGGCACCCTGGATGTTGCCACCCACGCCCACAGGAGCTGCCACAACACCTTTGCCATAGAGAGAGGTTTGAACCCCGCCACTTCCCTGGGTGCCGCCAAGACCTGGACCCGCGCTGGTATTCACCGCGCCGAGATCCACTCCCCCTTTTTGTTTACCTTTTGAAAGACTTCCAAGCACAGCCAAAGCCCCCATACGTTTTAGAGTAGTGGTTGTCTTTGTCACGGTTTTCGGTGGAGTGACTTCTTGTTTTTTCTCAGCTACAGTTTTCATTTCCACCTTTGGTTTTGGTGGAATATTTTTAATAATTTTCACAACCTCTTGTTTGAGGTTCTGTTCCATCTTATCTGTCATGGTCGGTAGAGAGTGAATATAAGTCATAAAGAGTGTCGCCAGGATTAGGACGGCGGCTAGAATGGAATACCAGCGACGCTCGCTTTCATTTTCGCGGACCTTGTCTTTCAAGGTTTCGCCCACCTCTTCAACCAATTTCAAATGACCGAGTTTGCCGACTAAGAAAGGAGCTTTCTCCAAACCTTGCTTGCTGACTTGTCCTATTCTTTCAAAAGGAATTTTATTTTTAGAAAGATGGTCAGTCGTTCGGACGACTTCAAGACGACGTGTATCGCCACGGCGAATCACTTCCCCTGTGTCACCCTTCCAATTGAAGGCTCTTAAAACGGTCCCTTCATGATCTTCTAAAACCAGTTGTTTATCCATATTAGTAACTTCCTGTTGAACTTTTTAACCGATCTTTAAAATCTGAACGCACCCCAATCAAAGAGTCCAAGACTTTGTCTTCTTCAACAGTGGTTACAGCCTCGTCCGAAAAATTATACTTACCTTGAACTAAAAGGTCTTCGAAGTTGTAGTTCGTAGCCTCTGAGTTCTTTTGCGTGGACACTGCCGATTCTGAAGATCTATTTTTCGTCTCCTTTGACGGAACCGCTAACGCTACGGTCGCCAACAAGGAAAGAATTAAAACGATTGACTTCATAGAACCCCCTTCTCAGAAGACTTCGCCAAATTTTCAATACGTGTTTGTAAATACTGAGACATCGCCGAATTCTCAGATTTCTTTTCAAGCTCCAAGAGAGCTTCGAGCGCCTGTTTATCAAATGGATTTTGTTGAACCTGAGCCATTGCCATCTGCAACTCTTTTAAGCTAGGTCGGGCCGCTATTGCCGTAGAATCTTTTTTAACAATCACTAACTCTGCCAGCTCTGTTTGGTAATCTGAAGGCGCGATCTCACGAAGAGCATTCACTTCCGTAACTATGATACTGCGAAGATCTGCTTGCTGCCATGAGGCCTTCAAAGAAGAATGCCAGTTTGAACTTTTCCAGAACTGTTCGACTTTTGATTTCGCTTCCACAGACTTAGCCTGAAAGGGTGTCGCTTGAGCTGACAAAAGTTGCATATACTGTTGCTGTTCTTCGTCTGAAAGACTTGGAGGTATCGGCGCTGACAAAAGTTCAGAATAAAAACGCTCACTCTCTTTAGCCAGGGCATCAAGACTGACCAACTGAGAGGTCCAATCCCCGGTTTCGATCGCTTGCTTCGTGAAGTTCTCTAACTTTTCAAGAAGTGCCACTCGCGCCTTCATAGTCGCTGCCAGCTTACGATCGCTTTTCGTATCCAGTTTATGCGCAACCAGAGATTTTTTAAATGCGCTGAAATCTCTCAAGAAAGAAATGCGCGTTAAGAGTTTCCCGGGGTCTGTTGCTTTCATAGCTGGATCTTTGATAACCTTTTTCAGGATGGTCTCGCTGGAAGTCTTGGCAAAAACTTCGGTGTAAAGTTGTGCCATCAACTGAGGATACTTACTAAGAAGAGCATGATGCAAGTCGATCTCTTTTTCAGGAGCTTTTGACTTCCTCACCAACTCAGTAACAACGAGTTTTTTATTTTCTTCATCTTTAGAGGTTTGCAAATACTGATCATAATACACAGAGCTTTTCTGACCTGAAAGATCAGCGAACATTGCCAGTTTTAACATTTTCTCGTCTGGCTTCAGACTTTTTTGCAATTTATGAGTCGCTGTCAAAACAGAAGCAAAGTCGAGCCTCATCTCAGCAATATAAGCTTTTCTCGCCCATGCATATTCTGCATCTTCCGCACTCAAACCAGACTGCTGCAACAAACTCTCCGCCGCAGCTTGCGCCTCTAAAAACTTGTTCAATTTCTCGGCCAAGATCAGTTTGTTTTTATAAAATTTAATTTTATCTTCAGCGGTTGCCTGAGCAGGATTGAATTCCCCCAATTGTGCATAGGCTGTGGCACTGTCTTTATCCGCCACATTTGCAGACTTTGTAAGAACGGCTTTTTGAACAATTTGTGAAAACTCCTTAGACCCCTCAGTTAAGACCTGTGCATACTCTGCCGCCCAGCTACTGATCCGAGACTCATCCTTCATCAACACAAGAGCATCCAATGACAGATCAGCCGCTTGTTTGCGAATCTTTGCATCGCCTGTTTTATCCAGAGCTAGCTTTCTCAGTTCTTGAGAAGCTGCCTCGTACTGACCCTGCTCATACAGACGATGAGCTTTTTGATAGAGAACTTCAAAAGCCTTCGTCTTCTTGATACTTTGCGCGAGGTAGACCTCATAAATCTCAGTGACAAACTTTTCGTTTTTGGAGTTCTCCGCAACGTCCAACATAGCCACCAAGATCGTTTCCAACTTTTCTGCAAGCTTAGGGTCATTTTTTGCATCACCCAACTGAATCGCTAGAGCCTTATTATAATGTTCCCAAGCTGCATTCCAGTTTTTAATCTCTCTGGCTACGGTCGCCGCATAAAGATTCATTTCAGCATCTTCGGGAAAATTTTTAAGGTAAACTTGATACGCGGCCAGAAGTTCCGCCGTGGGTGATTTTTTTTCAAGCTGATTCCAAGACACCACGAACTGACGAGAACGTCGGCGAAGCTCTTCACACTGATTGCTTTGACAAGCTTTGAGGTCTTTCCACAAAGTCATTGCGGATTCAAAACTCTCGGCGCCTTCTTTTTTATTGGCAGTATCAAAATAAAGTTGAGCCATAGAAATTTTCGCGGCCAAACGATCTTCCGGTTTGTTCATGTAGCCAAATACGAAAGTCCAAACCTTTAAAGAGTCCGCTTTTTTGCCAATTCTCTCTAAATCAAGCGCCAAGCTCTTTACGTTTTGGACTCGAATAGTCTCCGGGCTAAGCTGAAACAAGTTTTCGATGTCCTTGTTCTCAACAGTCTTTTTCGCTAGGAAAGTCGCATAATCTCGACTCACCTCTTCTTGGAATTGAGGATCGACTTGAGTCTGACTAGAGCCGTTACGCGCTAATAAGGAGGGGGTTCGCAGAATTTGCTCAATTTGCTTAAGCGAACTATTGATATCGCCCAAGTTAAAAGCACACCAGGCACTGCGATAAGCGGCAAGCCCCCGGGAGCCTGCAGTCGCATTTTTCAAAAAGTCCTGATAGAATCCTTGCGCTTTTGCAAACTCGCGACTTTTAAAATAAATCTCTGCCAAAGAGATTTGAGCTTCGGCTTTGAGTTCGGAGGGGGCACCCTCTTGAAGAATTTTATTATAGAAAGTGATGGCTTTGGCTTCGTCCCCCGTCAACTGATACAAATGACCGACCTGCACCATGACCTTGCCTTGAATCGCTTCTGGAGCTCGAGCCAAGACTTCAGTATAAAGGCGAAGAGCTTTTTTACGGTCTAGATCTCCCACCTTACAAACTGTACAACCCTGATCAATTTCTTTCATTGACTCTAGGCGCGCCCGTTCCGCGTACAGATCAGCCAAACGAAGGGTCACAGCCACTTTCGAAGAATCTTTGGGGGCCAAATGCTGATAGACTTTCTCTAACTTATCAATCAGTAAGTTGCGATTGCCTTCGTCCATTTGCGCCTGAGAGAAGCTTAAAGGAATTAAGATGCTAATGAGAGCGCAGTTTCGCAAACAAACTTTCATCCAAGCTTGCCTAAAACTTTGCAACAGACTTTGCGCTACTAAAACCTTCTTCAACATAACAACCTCACTTAAGGCTTGTGGTCTTTACTTCATCATGACAGCAAAGCGAATATCGCTATAACCCGCATGAGAGGCCGCAAGAATGATTTGATTTAACTGCTCATACTTTAAGCGACGATCGCCTTGAACCATTAATATATTTGGAGCCTCTTCACCCGGATGACTTTCAATAAATTGCTTGCGCATATCCAAAAGTGCCCCGACCAATGAATTCTGAGTAACTTCTTTAGATTCCAGAAAAATCTTTCCTTCTTCTAATTTCACCACGGGATTTCTCTCGAGGATATCCGCTAGAGAAGCCTTCGGAAGCTCTTGACCTTTGCTAATATAAAGCATGTCACCTGTACTCGAAAAACTCATAAGAAGAAAAATGACCAAGATAGAGAACGCATCAATCAAAGCCGTTAACAAAAGATCCGCAACAATGTTGCGTTTCCATTTGCCATGCTTGGGATTGATCAAGGACTGAGACTCAATCATTGATTGGAGAGCTGTTTCGTGAAGAACACCTTGATTGGCTAACATGAAATCCCCCCCCTACAATGGAGCTATACCCAGATCCGTCAAACCGAGTTTTTTAAACTCATCCATCAAAGCAATGATTTCTTCATAGGAAGACTGCGCCTGAGGTTGAATTAAAGCCGTTTTCAGGTCTGGATCTTTAGTCGTTAATTGAGTCAAAATGCGATTCAATTCAGAAAAGTTCGCATGTCCCTCAATTCCTGGAAGTTTTAAATTCACCAGAGCTGCTGGCACCAAGGAAGATTGCTGAACATTGAAACTCAGCTGTCCGTCCTGTCCCATATACACCCATAAAAGAGGTTTCTTTGGAGTTTCCGCCTGAGATTGACCACCAACCGCTTGTTTGACGTTCATGGATCCTACATGGAGCCACACTGCTGTCAGGAGCAAAAAACAAATGCACACAGACAGCAAGTCGATACATGGGATCAAATTGATTTCAAAATCTAAGTGTTTACCGTGCTTGCGCATAAAACACCTTCTTAGCTGTTAAGTTCAGCTGTGATTTTTTCTGAGTGCATAGATGCACCTTTGAAAGATTTAAAGCCCACTGGTTCATATGAAAAAGACAGCCAATTAAAAACTTTCAATGCACTATGATTAAGATCATCGGCCAAGCGATTGGCGCGATTTTGTAAAATTGCATAAGCTACCAGAGCCGGAATCGCCGAGATCAATCCAAAAGCTGTTGCATTCATCGCCTCAGAGATACCGGAAGCAAGAAGCGCCGCCTTTTCTGAAGGGTTCGCATAAGCGACCGCTGCGAATGACTTAATCATACCAGTGATGGTTCCCAGAAGACCCGTTAATGTCGCCACGTTTCCAAGCATAGACAAGAATCCAGTGCGTTGATCAAGAAGCGCATTCTCAGCAATAAGCACCTCATCCATTTTGCCTTGGATCTCTTCTTTACCCCCTAAGAATTTGGCAGCACTAGCACCCGCAACGACCGCACGAGCTACCGGTGAAGTTTGCTCTTGTGCTCTTGCTTTTTGAATGACGATATCAAGTTCGCCGCGACGTACATTATCTTCGAATCCCGCAGCCACTGTATGCTGATCCAACTTACGCTTAATAAAAAGCGCGTAGGTTCTTTCAATCATAATTGCGATCGAAGTGATTTGAATTGCCAGAATCGGCCACATCCAGAATCCGCCGTGTTCAAAAGCCAATGCGATTTTTGTAAGTAGATCCATGCTGTTCCCCTCGTTAAGTATATGGTCTAGGACTTAAGGAAAAGGAATAGAGCAAATCGCGAAGATTGTGTCATTATTTTTTTATCCAATTTAAAACAAAACGGAAAATCGTCACAACATGTTAGGACTTCTTAACCATTTACCCTGCTTATTTCTAGAGCTAAAAATAAACGCATGTATGAATTTATACTTCTGTTTTGCTCCCTAATTGCTGGTTTTTTAGGCTCAATACTTGGACTTGGGGGAGGCCTAATTATTGTTCCAACACTGACTTTGTTGTTTCATGTCAACATTCGTTATGCAATCGCTGCGAGTCTTATTTCCATTGTTGGGACCTCCTCAGGCGCTGCTGCAAGTTATCTTAAAGATCACTTCGCAAACCTGCGCATCGCGGTTTTATTGGAACTGGGCACCGTTACAGGCGCCGTGAGTGGTTTTTTAATTGCCAAAAAAATCCAAGCTTCTTTTTTATTTTTACTTTTTGGCGTTTTTCTTTTCTTTTCTGCGGTCATGATGCTGCGTAGCCGTGATGAGCACACTTCTACAAAAAATCATCCATGGTCAGAAAAGCTCAATCTCGCCGGTTCTTTTCCTGATGGCAAAGGGGGAGTCCTCCCCTACAATGTGGACAACGTTCCCTTTGGCCTCACTGCGATGTATGCAGCTGGAGTCATTTCTGCACTGCTCGGAATTGGCAGCGGCATTTTTAAAGTTCTAACAATGGATCGCGCCATGAAGCTGCCGATGAAAGCTTCCTCGGCCACTTCAAACTTTATGATCGGCGTCACTGCCACGGCCAGCGCCGGGGCATTTCTTTTGCGCGGAGACATCCGTCCCGAAATTGCGGCTCCCGTTTCGGTCGGCATTATCCTTGGCTCTTGGATGGGGGCCCACTCTATGATAAAAATTCCCACTCAAATCCTCCGCAAAATTTTCGTGATCGTGCTTTCTATTGCCTCCTTTCAAATGATTCTCAAGGGGCTTTCATGAACACTCAAGACTTGCCCGAAGATCTATTTATTAAAGATCCGCTTAAGGATCCGCTTCTCAATCTGGAATTGAGAATTTCTAAACTTCTTCATTGGGGGGTCAGTTGCGCTGAAGCCTTGATGCTTTTGGGCTGGATCACTTTTTTTGATTTTAGCGAAAATCCGCTTTTAAAATTTCAAGATTATAAAGAGGAAAGCCTGCAAAAGAGCTTGCAATCCGCTCTGCAAGATCACCACTGGGGTCTGTTGCTCGCCTATGCCGGGCTCGTTCTTTTGATCAGCTTGCCTATTTTACGGGTTCTTATGACCGGAATTTTTTTCGCAAAGCAGAGAAACCAAATTCTTGCCCTGGCCTCCTTCTTTGTTTTTGTAATTTTGCTTTTTAGCTTTACACTTGGTATTTAACTTTAACCGAGCTTTGCCATCATAGATTCACTTTGAACCATTGGGAGAAAGCGTTGATTTCTCCTGGGTGACACTGGCCGGCGATTTTAAAGGGGCCGACTCTAGAGATAGAACGCGGCGATTTTTTGTATTGGCTTTGAAGCTCACCGGAGTTCCTTTTTTACTGCTTTCTTCTAGAGCCTTATAGATGGCACTGTAGCCTCGACCACTAGGAATATAGTAACTATCGTTCAGATCCTTAAAGAAGACCTCAGTCATCTCGAGTTTACGAATGATCCGCACCGTGCCTGAGAGTATTTTCTCATTCTCGCCAAGCTGAGGGCGTCTTTCTTCATCCTTGGAAACCTCTTGTACTTCTTGAATCTCTTCTCCTACTTCTTTGAAGTCTGAGGCTTGCGGCAAGGCTCCCGCTTTAAAACTTATCAATAAAACTCCAAAGCCCGCCCCAAACAATCCCCTTATTAACCTCATAAAACCTCCTGCTGATCCATAGCAGAATAAATCATTCCCTTTCTTTTTACCAAGTTCTAGGTACTTTTGGTTTAGATTCTATGTTAAAGTACGGATCAATCATGCGTATCCTCCACTTGCTTTCACAAATGCAGCCCACTGGGGCGGAAACCTATGCCGTCACCCTAGCCAATTGGCTAACGGATCAGGGCCATGATGTGTTTATTATTTCAGATCGCATCCATGTAAAGACACGTCAGCCTTATATTCCCCTGGCCGTTCACGATAAGCGCTTGCCCACACGGATCAAAAGTACTTTTTTTCTTAGAAAATTCTTAAGAGAACATAACATCCAAATTATCCATTGCCATTCGCGCGCCGCTGCTCGTCTCGCCTATTGGGCGACGCAAGGGACAAAGGTCGCTGTGGTGTCAACGATCCATGGCCGTCAACCTATTTCACTCTCTAAAAAACTTCTCAATATCTACGGCGAGAA
>DATBTE010000191.1:0-2717 GCA_036559425.1 Pseudobdellovibrionaceae bacterium
GGAAATTTTTGGCTGGTTAAAGTCCATCGGTTTAATGAGAAGACCAATGGTAAGAGGCTTGCGAAAGTTGGTTGGATGTTTTCCTTCGGCCTTGCCGTTTACAATTTGGTACGAATCAACAATCTATGTGCACAATAGGCTCGAAAAATCACTAAAGCAGCTCAGAGCAGAGTGAATGGGAACATGGGCACGATGAGAAAAATCTAGTTTTTTTAAAAAATCTTTCGAAATTATGAGAAATAAAAATCCTGGAGGTGGGAAAAACAGGCCCGAAGGCCGTTTTTCACCGACCTGCTAATTTAATACGAAAGAAGTCTCCCGCAATCGTGCCTTTAAGTCAGAGTCACATTCGAAATTAAGAATGGATTCGAGTGTTCGTAAAAGAGCGAGCTTCGTTTTACCAGATTCAACCACCTTAGTGCTTAAGATCAATTTTGCATTTGGTAAAGCTTGTCTCAGAGGTTTTAAGAAATGAACGTGGGAGGCACAGCTAAATAATCCTAACGTGATAGGTTTTTCTGGTGCAGTATTAAGTGCGGAAAGCAAAAATTTTAGACCAGGTTTGTTAGTACGATACCATGGATAATTCACTGCTCCTGAATAGGAGGGCCGTGGTGGTGAAAAATCGGGACCTCCGCCGTCGCGCGAATGACCTTCATAGAAGACCATGTCGGCATTCTGTTGGGCCCAGCTATAGAAGTTCCGAGCGGTTTGGGTTTGGTTCCCTTGAAGAGTTTTATATTTAGTTTTATTATCAGTGTTGCTAATGCTATAACTACTGTTAATAGTAAAGATATTAACAGCTATGTCTTCGCTTTCATTGATTACTAAGTTGCGAGCATAATGATTAACTTGATGTTCTTTTCCCTCGATCAGTTTGAATTCGCAAAAGCCTTGATGTTCATAGGTGCAGGGGCTGGTTAGCTTTCTATCAAGAAGAGCTAATGTGAAAGCATCCGTTACTAAATCAACATGTTCATCAGTAAGATCGCTATAACCTAATACTACGGCAATGTTAAGAATTCTGTTGTTTTTTAATCCAGCCCTGATTTTGTTAGAACAGGCAAAAAGCCCTGAGGGTCTTGCTATTGGAAGATAATCATAAATGGCAGAGGTGCGACCGTAGGTTTCTGCAACGGCTATTTCCCCATAAGAAAAAAATAAGGATAAGACTAAAAATACTTTCCATTTCATGTTCCCTCCAAGGCATCGAAATTATTACTGACTTACCATGTAGAGAGAGGTGAACTCAAAGGAGATTAGCTTTAACTCGCATTAACTGTAGCTTTTTCACAGGTTCCCCGTTCTATTTTAGAGGGTAAGCTTAGTGTTGAAAGTCAGAGTGGAAGCAGTCTTGAGTAAATCCGTCCTCAAAATCTCAGGAAGCATGAAAAGTACTTGCTAGAAACAGAAAAAAACATCTAATAAACGATATGGAACTAAGAGCCGAAGATATTCAGCCACTGCACCAAATCCTTATTTCTCTCATGCTAGGAATGCTGGTGGGGCTTCAGCGCCAATGGGCCGATCCTTCCCTGGGCGGCATCAGAACATTTCCTTTCATTGCTCTCTTGGGGACAACGTGTGCGGTTATCTCCGAGAAAATTGGAACTTGGATGATGGGACTTGGTTTTTTTGCGATCCTTTGTCTGATAATCTTAGGAAATCTAATTAAGAGATTTCCTGGGGAGTTGAGGACTCATTCAAGACTGGGCACAGAGTTAGCGATGCTTCTTGTCTTCATGGCGGGCGCTATGGTGAGAATAGGTCCTACTTGGCTAGCGGCAGCGTTAGCTGGTATTGTTGCTGTAGTTCTTCACGCAAAAATTGAACTCCATGGCATGGCTTCTCGATTCAACGAAAAAGAACTTAAGGCCATTATGCAGTTTACCCTCATTTCACTGGTGATTTTTCCTTTAGTGCCAAATGAAAGTTTGGGACCTATGAAGATCTTTAATCCACGTGATGTCTGGTTGATGGTAGTTCTTATCGTGGCGATTAGTCTTGGTGGATATATCATTTATAAATTTTTCGGAAGAAAAGCCGGAATTCTATTGGGAGGAATCCTTGGTGGAATCATTTCCAGTACTGCAACCACTGTGACTCAAGCCAAAATGAATAGGCAGGATTCTGATAAGAGCTGGACTTGCGCTTTGGTAATCATTGTTGCTTGGGCGACGGTTTATATTAGGTTGGCTTTTGAAGTGGGACTTGTAGCGCCTTCGTTTGGCAAGATTTGGTTCCCGCTTTTAACTCTATTTGTAGCGGCAATTGTTCCGGTGCCTTTTTTATGGAAAAAAGCTTCGCAACAAAGGGGCATGCCTCTTCAATCAAATCCCACGGAGCTCAAGACCGCATTCGTTCTAGCTGCCCTCTATTCTGTTATTCTTTTCGCTGTTGCTTTCGCAAAAAAATATGCGGGAACAGAGGGGCTGTATATAACTGCATTTTTATCTGGGATTACTGACATGGATGCTATCACTCTTTCCACTTCGCGCCTGGTTGAAAACGGAACCCTAATTCCTGAGGAGGGCTGGCGCACTATCGTGATTGCAGTCATCTCGAATACGACTTTTAAGGGACTCATAGCTCGATTTTGGGGTGGAAAAGTTTTTTTTCGAATCCTTCTCGTACCATGGACTATCGCAATGGCAGCGGGAATAGCACTGCTAATTTTCTTTTAAATAAAAATACTTCCCAATTCGATTGAATTCCGG
>DATBTE010000192.1:0-3404 GCA_036559425.1 Pseudobdellovibrionaceae bacterium
TCAGTGGACTTGTGTGCATCGCCCTTCTTTGTGGAGGCTTCTTTATGAGCCTGATTGATCTCACCCATCAATACGACGAAGCAGGCACTGTTTATCTTACGGCAAGTAACGCCAGTGGATTGATTTTAGTGCTTCTCTCCCTGGGTACCTTCTTTTGGATATTCACTTCGGCATGGCCTGGAGCCCAAGAAATGAAGGCAGCTAAGAAAAAAGAAGAAAGCGTCACTCAGGCTAAAACTGCTTCACTCGAACACGCCTTGTCCCTATTAGTGATGGACTTTATAAAAGAGAGAGAACAAAAACGCGAACGTTACGCACGAGAGCATTACAATCCCACTGCAGAAAAAGAGTCTCCTTCATTGCACGATAATTGAAAATAAAGCTTTACGTTTCTGCCAAGCACGAGCGATAATCCCATAAATGATATCTTGGAATGTAAGTCCGACAATTGTAGAAATGGGTCCATTGCAACTTCGCTGGTACGGCCTGATGTTTTTGATAGGTTTTTTAATTGGCTATCAAGGCATGCGAAAAATTTGCATATGGGAAAAAAAGCCGTTAGAAAAACTTGATTCGTTATTAACGCATATTTTTCTCGGAACCCTGATTGGCGCTCGCCTTGGGCATTGCCTATTTTATGAGCCTGGGTATTACCTTTCTCACCCCTTGGATATTTTTAAAATATGGGAAGGGGGCTTGGCCAGTCATGGTGGCGCCCTAGGTGTCTTGTTGGCGATTTGGCTCTTTTCTCGCAAGCATACTGAGTTTCGCTTAATGTGGATCTTTGATCGTGTGGCCATTTTTGTGGTGCTCACGGGCGCATTCATCCGAATTGGCAACTTGATGAATTCGGAAATCATCGGACGTCCCACGGATGTTTCTTGGGCCTTCGTATTTGAAAGAATTGATCAATTGCCAAGACATCCAACCCAAATTTACGAAAGTCTTTGTTACTTTATAATTACCATCCTCGGCTGGATCACTTATAGGAAATACAAAGCTAAATTACCTTCGGGACGTATTTTCGGATTAACCATTGCCCTCATTTTTACCGCCCGATTCTTCATCGAATTCTTCAAAGAAAATCAAGAACCCTTTGAAGCGGCGATGCCGGTAAATATGGGTCAACTTCTCAGTATTCCTTTTATGCTTGCGGGTATTTACTTTTATGCTCAATCTAGAATCAGCCCTAAGTAGGGCCCACAAGAATCCGTTGAGTTTTTCCACAGCATATGCGAATTCCCATTCTGAGACGAATATTAGAATTTGCTCCAGGAATCTAACATTGAAACATTCAATTTAAACTATCGTCTAGAAACAAGTATTATGTTTCAGTTTGATATTACCTTCTCAGCAGATTTTAGGCTATACTGTATTTATGAAGTACGTCTACATTCTTGAAAATGATGAAAAATTTCGAGATGAGATGATCGAGGCCATTCACAAATCCGATCCTCTGCTCGTCGTACATTATTTCTCTTCCCTGGATGAATTTTCAAAATGGATCAAATTAGTAATCCAAGTGGGCCCCCAAGCCCTTCCCCGAGGAGGCACGGCGGCTCCCGGACAGCTCAACACCGCTGAGGACACTCATCAGCTTTCTCTGATTATTGCAAAAAATGAACTCTTGGGAGTCAAGCATATGGCCTTGCTCAAAAAGACCCGGGAGCTATTTATACAAAAAGGGCTTTGCCCTGCAGAAGATCCCACCTCCCTAGTGCTTACAACCTTTGAAAACCCTGACTTCGATATTAAACTTGCAGAAGATCGTATTATCAATAACGTGATCTTTAAGCCTTTTGATAAATTGATTCTGCAGCAGCATTTAAACTTTGCCATTGGCGGACGTCATCCACCCTCTCAATATGCTGTCCATAACATGAAAACCGCAGCGACGATTGAGATGCTAAAAGAAGTGGAAATAGAAGCCTTTTCTGATGTGGGGTTTATTAGCATTAGCAATCGACCCATCACAGTCGGCTCTGTGGCCAAATACTACAGTTCCGCTTTTATCTCCCTTCGTCATAAAAGCATGTTGGCGCTTTGTCTACGTTCTGATCCTCATCCAGATCGCAAAGATTATTACCGTTGTAGTTTTACTTATCTCGGAGCAGATAGTTTCCAAATTACCAATATCCGGAAACAAGTCCGCCAAAAAGACGCTCAAACTTTTCAGTATGAATGGATTTCGAAATTTCCGATCTCGCCTGTGGAAATAGTTTTGATCTCTTCCGATATGGATACGGCCCAGTTTTTCAAGGAAAATATAGAAAAAAACTATCATAATGCCAAAGTCCGTTTATTCGCTAAATTACAAGATTTTATGCATGCGATAGACCCTGAGGTGGCAAAAAAAGATAAGAGGGAATTTGATTCTAAAAATCGAATTACAGCTCCAATAAATGCCATCTTTGGCGATCAGTATTTGTTCGAGGATAACTTTAAAGACCGCTGGGAAGCTATCTTAGAAACCGTTAAAATGAAAACCCCGCCCCCCCGTAACAATCCTTCTCAGAAAACCGAACTCTTTATTTTAACTAAAAAAAATCACTCCGATCCTGAAAAAAAGGCTCTTAGTGAAATAGTAAAAGATATTTTCTTAATGCCCATGGACACCCTTTATATCATAAAAAAATTAGCTCTTTTCTTACCCCAACTCAGCCCCTTGGAAAAAATTCAGCTTCCCACCATCCAATATGCTGAGATCGCCAAGGCCGCAACCCTCATTGAAATCAACGAATTCTCTGAAGCGGGACTGGTTATGAAATACTATCGTCCCATCACTCCTGGAGCTTTCCGAGAGTTTATTCTTTGGCTGCCCCATGAACTAGAACTTCCAGAGTTTCTCGCAACCTGCAATTATCACGAAGAAAGTAAAAATGAAAAAGGGGTTTTCTACAATCAATTTGTATTTTTTGGGACGAGTGACCACTATCTGAAACACATCCGTCGCTGGATTTTACAAAACCACTTGCTTAGCAAAGAGGCTGAAAGCGCTTAACTCCAGTCAAAGGATACTTTATGCGAGTTTATTTAATATTTGCCGCCCTTCTGCTTTCTCTTTCGACCCCGGCCGCAGAAAACCATAAACATCGTGAACACCGCGCACACCTTCATGGCTCAGCGGAGCTTTCTCTTGGCTTTGATGGTATTCAAGGAAAAATTGAATTCAAAAGTCCTAGCGACAGCATTATTGGCTTTGAACATATGGCCAAATCAAGCGCGGATAAAAAAATTAAAGACGAGGCTTTAAAAAAATTTGAAACAAAGATTTCTGAGATCATCAGTTTCGACAGATCTTTGAAATGCCAGATAACCAAAGACAAAATTGAAATAGTTGCTGAATCTGATACTCACAGTGACACCACAGCCACTTTCACTGCAAAGTGTGAAAAATCTCCGAT
>DATBTE010000193.1:0-4347 GCA_036559425.1 Pseudobdellovibrionaceae bacterium
TCAATCCGTGGATAGTACCCAAAAGACCTAACAATGTAGCCACGTTCGCGAGCATTGAAAGATAGTGCAGACGTTTTGTATAGAGAGGGATGTTCTCGGACATGGCAATGTCGGAGGCCTGGAAGATGGTTTCATCGTCTCTGTCGGCTTTTTCAAGAATTGTTTTGAAAGCCCGAGCCATTGGTTTCTGTTCCATTTGAGCGCACATCAACAAGGCTTCATCTAACTTCTTAGCTAAAACCAGATTTTGCGTTTTTGCCATGAACTCATCGACGTTCATGCCGTAAGAAAAGTAAAGTGCTTTTGCCCTTTCAAGCACCAGAACCATAGAGCCAATACCCGTAAGAAGGATGATCCAACCTACCACACCTGAATCGTTGATAAAATTCACAAAGCCCGTCATATAAATTCCTCCAATTTTTTTTCAAAATCATACTTTTTTCAAAATCATATTTTGTATTTGGTCTTGTCCCTGTTTTGGCACTTGGAGGAAACGAACAGCATAGTGCAGCCCAGACTTGAAGTTAATCCTTTGTTTAGTAAAATTCTTTCTAATCACTTCGGCTTTCACGTTAAAACCTGAAGAACTATTTTCAGCTAAATTACGAAAATGAATCACCAATTCTTGTCCTGGCAAAAGCAAAGGGTCATTGAGCAGCAAAAGAGCGCCATTATCACTGATAGATAAACACTTTCCATCAAAAAAGTTGTTGTTATTATGGGCGTAAATGTCTCTTTCTATCTCAATTCGAGGCGAACCACGTTTGATGAAAGTGCCTGACAAATGGTTCTGAGTCTTAATAAGTTGAGTCAGAGTGCTCTTGGAAAATTCTGGAATCTCACTCAAAGTCACCCAACTCTCCATATGCGGAGCCCATGCATAGTTGTAGTCAAAGAGCTCACCAGTTTGAATCATATGAATGAGCGCACTGTATTCGTAGGGACCGTATTTCATTTCCCCGCGTAAAATGTACCATTCGTGATGAGTCGCCGTATTTGTATTCATCCTCAATCCTCTCTTAGTTTTTTACGCCTTTAGGGTCGAAATTGATTCTTACATCAGCTCCCGCTGTAGGAATGGCTGTGCCATGGAAAGCGATGGAAATTGTAGTCGCATCGTAAGTCCATCCATTGGTTGCATTTTGAGGAACTTCAGTGCCGTCAACGACTACGGAGATGGTTTCAGGGAGAGGTTCCCGAGTCAGCTGGAAGACACTGGAAAGTTCCACGATGGATTCAGAGAGAACTTGCAAGCTCTGGCTGAAGTCACTGCAGAGGCTGATTTTTTGGCCGCCGGTAGCATCGGCCAGGGCAATATAACGCTGGCCTATTTTTTGGGCGCTGTCTTTCAGTTGGGCTAAGCAAACGCTGTCTAAAATACTGATTGTATTTACCGAGAAGTTTTTACCCGCACCTGCATTGGCAGTATAGTTAGTTAAGTCGTCGACGTAGCTTTGTACGGAGTACATTTTAGCATCGTTGTAGTTTTCTGAGAAGTAGTAGCTCTTCAAACCATTTGTGGAGTCATTATGGGAGAAGTCATCTTCATCACTGACAATGATGATGGCTAAGAAGGCATCTGGACGACGGAAGCTGGCATTCCACGGATCACTCAGAGTCGCTTTAAAACTCGAGAACGCGCGTTCATCGCCGGAACCTTTAATTCCTTGTTTAATATTTTTTAAAAACACACTCTCCATGTCCGGAGTGTTTTTATCCATGACAAAGACACCGGAGTGCACGCTGCCGACGCCATCGCGGATGCGGGAGAAATTAGCATATTGGGCGTCGTACGGAGCTAAGAAAGCGTCCGAAGTCGTGACGGCCATGTGAAAGTCCGAGTCCGTTGTCATAAACTTGCTGATGAAAGCGGAAAAGCTATTCGCCAAACGAGTTTGAGAATTGTCCATTGATCCGGAGTTATCGATCACCCACAGGATATCCACTTTGCGTGGAATATACTGGGCATTTTGTTTGTAGCTGCTCGCATCTGCTAACAAAGAAAATGAATCCGCGGATTTATTACAACCGATCGCCAGGAAGACCGCTGAAACAAGGATGAGCGTAAGTTTGTGTGTAGCTGAGCGGCGTTTCATTGAGAACCTCCAGTTCAAAAGACCTATCGACTAGATCTGTGGCTAGTTTAATGGGTCCACAGACTAAAATCGAATTGACCGCGAAGTGCTTGAAACAACTCTTATTTTGCTCTTGAAATCTCAAATTTAGATTTGTTAAATGTTCGAAACCACAAGAGGAATATAAAAATTAACTATTTTTAAAAAAAATTCTGGCGTCGAACTGTTAGACGGAATATTTAGGATTCTCACTCGACTTCAGAGACGTTCGTGAGAATGTTTAATGAACTGGAAAAGTTTCTGACAGTTTAAGAAGGTTTTCTTTTTTCTACTCTATAAGCGAGAGGCCCCTTGTTAAAAAATAAAAACGCTCTTGCAGCTTCTATTGAGGCCTTGCGCCCAAAGCAAAGGGGTTGAGTTTATTTTTTCATAGGCACTAGACAACCACTCTTTTATCCTGGAATCTTGCAGCTTATTAATTAAACTGAGTGATTCTTTTCCTTGGTTCATCGCCTCAAACCCTATTCCTACTAATTCAAGGACCCCGGCTGCGTTTTCTCGAAAAAGGGATCCTCCCGAGTCACCGGGCTCCAATGCCGATACGCCATTTTTTTTATTTGAAAGGGAGGTCGAATAAATTTCCCCAACTTCACTGATTTTCAATTGACCAAATTGTTCCAAGCCATTGCTGGCTCCTGGGCCATTGCCAAGGTAAGTAAAAGTTTCCCCAATAGCTGGCGCCTCGGTTGAAATTTTAATCACAGGAAGCCCTGCAATTTTAGCGCGTAGATCTGGATCTTTGGGGATAAGCAAAGCAAGGTCTGGTATTGAGTATTCTCCATATTTATCAGTCAAAGTCCCTAGTTTCGGAGCAGAGATCCGTTCCCATTCGGGTTCAATCAGTCCACCACCCAAAGAGTTTTTTTCAGAATTAAGGGCTACAATAGCCATCGCTTCATCGTTAAAACCATAAATAACATGGGCTGCTGTCAGTAACACTCCATTTCCGATGTGAATAGCTGTCCCAGACCCAGTTGATTGGCTACCACCAGTCACTGAGAGAAAAACCACACTTTCAAAAGCTTTTCGTTGAGCTGGCGTTGCTTGGTCGAGCGACTTGCCTTTAGTAATCGCCATTCCCAATTCTGCGTAAGACAGTATTAAAATAAGCAAAGTTGCGACATTAATAAGTTTAGCTACTTTTTGATGAGTCATCCATTTCTCCTTTAGCAGATAATTCTGCTTCATATTTAACTTTGCAAATTGGATGCCCACAGCCAATCGAAGAAAAATAAAATGAACGCAAAACAATGAGGTTTCAGTCCATTATTTAGACGTAGTGAAGTTGACAGATGACATAAATAGTCAGCGGAATTGGTCGCCTCTCCGTTTTTTAGAATGGGGTAGTTTGTGCCAACTGCTGCCGGTGACAAAATGTATCGTATAAATACGAAAGCACGGTTTTCAAGTAAAGACTTTCAGCGGTCAGGTTCGGGAATGGGATTCTACACTATCAGTGGCGAGCAAGATCCAGGTATGAACGGCCAGTCAATTTCACTGAGATTTTTTCCTGATGGACAAGGCGGCGAAATCGTTGGCTTGCGAATTCACCTGAATATCGCAGGAAACGGAAAAAGAACGAAAGAAATCTCATCCGTGAGCGCTTACGAGAGCCCAGGAGTTTTAGGCAGCATCAAGGGCGAAGCTTACTTGTCTACCGGAGATGACGGGAATCTTGTGCAATCGATTGGTTTGAGAGCCGAGTGTGAAAGCTCTTCCTTTTTTCTATTGGGTTCATGACAGACTTAGGCTCCGTAGGATTTAAACTCATTGCTGGCGCATTGGCATAAACTACCCCTCATAAAAAATGGAGATATAAACTTTTATTGATTTATGGAACCAGCCATTTACGACCCTCTGTAAAGAGTTTAGACAGTCTCATAACCTCATAATTATTTTATCCACTGCTGAGCGTGGAATAATTACCGCATAGTTACCTAAGCAAAGGAGCCGTGCCCCTGCAAATCGGGAAATTAATCCCACAGGCCTTGAAGCGGAATTACCCATTATGGCGAAAAAACATCTTATAGTTTTAGTATTATCCTTAAAAGCTTGCTTTGTATTTGCCAGTGAGAATTCAACCGGAGCTGACTGTATAAATAAAATCAATGGTCTTTCCGACCGTTTGTCCTCTACAACTTATCAGATCAACGGAATTTCTCAGTATAGACCTGGGGACATCCATTATCAGCTTGTCGATTTGAAGGCGGTG
>DATBTE010000194.1:0-1968 GCA_036559425.1 Pseudobdellovibrionaceae bacterium
TCCCTATCAACTCGCCGCCAGGCTTTCTTTTTTCTTATGGCAATCCGTGCCTGACAGCTCGCTCTTCAGCGCCGCCGCCGATGGCTCCCTCACCACCTCCTCCACGCTCAAAGCCCAAGTCTTACGCATGTTAAAAGACCCCAAGGGCCAGCGCTTCGCCACGCTGATGACCAATGAGTGGCTCGGCGTCAATCAAATCCTTGGCCTCGGCCTCACCACGATTAATACGGCCACCTTAAACGCCATGGTTGCTGAAACTCAGTTTATGTTTGAGGATATCATCAGAAGTGATGTGAGCTTTGCCAATTCCCTTGCGGCGGATTATTCTTTCCTGAATAAAACCCTGGCTGATTACTATGGAGTGCCCTTTAACGGAGCCGTGAGCACGCAATTTTATAAAACCAGCCTGGCCTCCACCCCGCGCCGAGGGGTGCTCAATCAAGCCGCCTTCCTGATCGCCACCTCAGGCTCGCCGAATCAAACTCATCCGGTGCTCAGAGGCAAAGTCGTGGCTCGAAAAATAGGGTGCTATGACATCGCTCCGCCGCCGGCCACTTTAGACACTTCTTTACCCCCCGCTCTTCCGGCCAACTCCACGCCGGCGGAAATCCTGGCTCTGCATACGCAAAGAGTGCAGTGTGCGGGCTGCCATAATATCATCGATCCCCATGGGCTCCCGCTAGAAACCTATGACTCGCGCGGCCTCTGGCGCACCAACTATCTAGAGATCGCCGGACGCGGCATTGATGTCAGCGGCACCCTGCCTTCCGGCGAACGCTTTTCCAGCACTCAGGAATTTATGAGGACCCTGGCCACGAGTTCCACTATCAAGAGCTGCCTAGTGAGAAAAGTGATGGCCGTGGGCCTGACCCGCAACGTGGCCTCCACTGAGGATCAGTGCAATGCCCAGCAAATCAGTGAACTCAGCATGAATGCCAATTCCAAGTTCTCTGATTTAATCCTCAATATCATCGCAAGCCGTCAGTTTAGAATGCAGACAACGGAGGCTCCGTGAGCGATTTTAAAATTGAAAATAATATCCTATCACAGGAACGACGTAAAATACGTAGACACCCATTTTTTCTTTAGAACAATTTAAATCCACATTCTTCTTGGCACAATCATCGCATGTCGAGTTCCCGAGCTATTTACTTCGGCAAATTTGAGAAATCAATCTCACCGAGTTTATTACGGGATCTCATGCCATGACTCAACTTACTCGCAAGAGCATCAGCCAAATCGGCCTAACTTTATGTGTAATCTTTCAAAGCACCCTTGTTCTCGCTGAGGAGTATCATCAATTTAGTCCCAGTCTCATTCAACGGGTGGTGGCCCCGGATCCCCATCTTTCAGAACCCTTTGATGCGACGAAAAAACAAGATCTGATCCAATTTCCATTTATCCCGGGAAAGCTCATGGAAGGCTTGATGAAAAGCCTTGATCAAAAAAAATCCATTAAAAGACAGATGCAGCATTTGTATGGTCTTAATGATTACACGGTCTCCTATATCACTGCCCAACCCGACACTTGGGCCAAGGTGGGAGATCATTTGAGTGGAGTCTCGCCAAATTGTTTTCTTTGTCATTCAAGTTTTATTAATGGCCAATTCGTACCGGGTATTGGCAACACCCGTGTCGACTTGAAGAACTTTCTGCAGGATTTGGTGTTCAAAAATGCAAAAAAGGACTTAAAGGCGGTGCCTCCCTTCCTCAAAAAACTAAAAGATGTCTATAAAGCTCAGACTGGAGATAAAGCAAAGGCATTTGTGGACAGAAGTGCGCTTCTCTATTCGGTGTTTGATTTCATGTTGGATCCGACACAACAAAGCTTAGCCGCAGGCCACACCAATCCGTGGAGTTTTGCCGAATATCTTGTGAATTGGCGGGATGACAACATGGATTACTGGCAATCAAATTCTCTCTTGAGCCATAAAGGCGGCCGCGGATTTAAAAATGCAGAAGTGGTGT
>DATBTE010000195.1:0-3230 GCA_036559425.1 Pseudobdellovibrionaceae bacterium
TTTTAAAATGAGAAAGAACCTGCTTCGTATGAAGGTTCAGCCGACGTAAGCCCTCGGAATTTACAGGTTCACGAAGCACAATCATCAGCTCCGCCTGAAAAATGCGTTGTCCAGTTTCAATGATTTCACGAATAAGCTCTGTTGTTTGACTAAGGCGCGATTCACTTTCAAGATCCGTTACTCGGTTTGAAGTTGAACTTGCCAGTGAGTGAGCAAGGCGGCGTTTTTGCTCAAGCGATTTCATTTCCTTGGCCTGTTCTGGAATCTTGAACGAGAAAAAGAGTTCATATTTAAATGGCAGGGCCAAAAATCCACTCATCATTCCTGCAAACGTCATTTCGGGCAGCGTTTTGAGCGTTAAAACTCTGGTCCTCATTGAATCCAGAATGAAATCCTCTTGATCCAGGATGAGGTCCCCAAAAACAATCTGAGATCTTGGGGAGTCCCCCTCCAAAAGAGCACTTCGGGGAGAAATCTTTGGAGGGGTGGTTTCTTTAGCTCTTTTTGGATTTAAATAGCGATAGAGGAGCTCAATAAGATCCTCCTTATTAAGAGATGATCCTAAAAATCCCAGAGAGGTCAGGGACTGGCTTGCTCCCTCAATAGCTTGAGATAATATTTGAAGCCGGTCCTCATAGCCTTTTTCAAATCCTTCTGAGAACTTTTTTGTCTGACTTAAAGAAAACCGACTTGGTTTTTGAGCCCCCTCAGTCTTAATAAAAAAGAAGAGTCTCGGACGAAAGACAGAATCCTCTTGAATCTGGGATTTAATATTTTCAGCTCTTGCGTCGTCCAAGGTTTTTAGAAAATCAATATTGGTAGTAACAAGCTTTAAATGGGAATCAATTTTTTGTTCAAAGTCAGTCTCCACCTTTACCATGAACTGACAAGTAATTCCCTCTGGTAAGGAATTCACAAAGGATCTGAGTCCTAAGGTGAGTTGGTTAATTCTAGACTCGTCAAAGCATTCAATATCAAGAGGAAGAATCTCGATCCCGGAGGAGACAGAACCATCGGATAAAATAACATGGGAAATGGGTTCTGATTCAAACTCCCAATAGGGAAGTTCTTCACACAAAGATTGAGTTACGCTCATAGGGAATCCTTTTTAACGAAAGGACGATATTTTTCATCAAGACTATTTGCCGGACGATGGGTCGCAGAGATCATGTGTTCAAAAAAATGCGGCAGATATTGATCAGGTTTTCCTTTTTTTAGGAAAAAAAGAAGTCCCCCGATGACAAGACTTGTTCCAAAGACCATGGGAGTTTTTAAGGCTGTGCCGCCAAAAATAAGATTCTGGATGGAGAGATTTAAAAGTAGTAAAAGAACATCCAAAAGTTCAAAACCTAAGATCTTATTCTTGGTTTCAAGAGTGCGGGGAACTGTGGATGTTAAAAGTGTTTCGTCGCTCATCAGTGCACCGTCTCTGAAATAAAATCGACGATGGCCTGAGCTCCAAAACCAATGACTGAACCTATAATGGCGTAGAGCATATGAGTTTTCGCTTTTTCATTGCCCGTCATAAGGGAAAAAGCGGCCCAGGCAATTCCAATAATAGACAAAGTTGGAAGAATCACCCGCGTAAGTTTCGTTTGAATTCCCATAAGGGATGACTCAACGCTGGCAAGCCCCATCTCGGGCGTGATTTGGACTAGAAGTCCAAGAATTAAAATGAAAAAGACAACTTTTTTATTGATCATAGAGTCACCTCCTTTGTTTAAGTTAAGATGCAATCACGTCCTCCTTGGCCTCATAGTTTTCTGGAAATAGGCAGAGGAAAACATCCTCGCTAAATAGATAAATCGAAAGCTTTATGAAACTTCCAACAAGCCTTCCTTCCCCAATGGGATTCCAAAAGGAACGAACTTCTCCCTGCGGAGTCTGAAATTCATCCAACGAAAGCACGACGTACTTCGTAGGGTCCTGATCGTGAGGAGCTACGAAGTATTGGTTATTGGGAAAAACCCAAAGCTTTAGTCGAAACGTTTTTGAGCCCGGTTTTAAATAGGCAGTGCCCACTCTGGTTGACTCAACGACCTCACCAGATGAAGTCACTGAGCCAAGAAAAACCCCAAACCGATCATTTTTACGAATCGGAATTACATTATTAAACATATCGCCACCTCCTTTTTTCATGCAGCAATGAGCTCCATATAATCAATCACATCAAGTACACCCTCTGCGTGCCCACATTCTGAGCAAACCAAGAAACCACCTTGGAAATCCGTGGGTCCTCCGCAGTCGTAGCAATTATCTGCGTCTAGCGGCGGACCCTCTTTTTTATACTTTGAATATCTTCCTCTAAGCTGATGCTCGCGTTTATGTTTCACAGGACTTTTCCTTTCCGGTAGGTAAATGACATTTTTATCTTTATAAGTTCTCGACATTAGAAGTTCCTCCATTGTTTGTGGTCTTGAGGTCTCACTCTTTTCTCCTCAAGGCGCTGCCAATCTCGATAGGAAAATTCAGATTTTTGAAAAACATTTTTTATTTTTTTCCAGACGCTTTTATTTTTTGGCTCATCGTTTTGAACAAGCGCTATCGATGGATTCCTATTATTCTCATTTGGTTCATTCAGTTTTTTTGCATTCATAGTGTTACCTCCTTAGTTAAATATTTTAGGCACTCAGAGGAGACTTCGTGCGAATAGCTGAAATCACCTCTGTGGCTTCTGTTGATGTCTTTGATTTAAGCGACTCAAAAGATTTCGGCTTTACGAACTGCTCGTAAGCAGCCAGTCGTGGCTGATCCATTTGCCCTAGATTGACCAGCAAAAGAGTATTATCCCAATCACAGTCACAGCACATTTGATCAAGCCCGAGGGTCAAAATTTCTTTTGATCCGCACTTTGGGCACTTTTCTTTTTTGTCCTCTTTTGTAATATTCATTTCGTACTCCCTCCTTATTGGTTTAAAATTCCGTATTTCTTACGGTCCTATAAAGCAGGAATGGGTCCACCTCACCTGGCAGCAGTAAAAGGAGGTGCAACTATTGAAATTGATTTGGATCTTTGATTTTTTTGCCAAAAAACGCTGAGTTCTACAGATGGCGGGTTTCCGCCATAGTGAATGCTTTCAATCGATGTGAATTTAAGGGGTTAGCGGTAAAAATCCGGCTGGCGGATATCCACCACCGGCTGGCGGACGTTCGCCGGATAAAATTGCAGGTCGACCTAGACGACATCATAGCAATTTGATATGAAAGGTTTTTTTACAGGAGACAACGCT
>DATBTE010000196.1:0-4175 GCA_036559425.1 Pseudobdellovibrionaceae bacterium
AAGACTTCCAAGTCTGGCGGTAAGTGGTGACATCCGTCTTCACGACTTGACGACCCTCTTCATTATAATACACCGGGTATGGTTTCAATAAGAGGCTTATACCTTCATTCCAAGCTCTCAAGAGAACCTCTAGCTCCAGACTTTCTGTCGTCAAAGACTTGAGTATAAATGCCATTGGATCAAAGGCTTCCACCGCCTTTTTTAGCTCAGCAAAACCAATCCTTGCCGCAGGATCAAAAGGCAAATTATCAATCATATTTTGATGAAGCTGATAAAGCTTCAACTCGTGCTTCAAAGACAATACGTGGATTCTCTCAAGCCCTTCCAAGCCTCTGGCATCCCCTCGGCGCAGAGGATCCAACGCGCGAAGCACCCCTTTCTTGTAAGCTTCCTTCAAGGAGGCTGAACTCAACCCTAAAGGTAAGAGTTTTCGGGCTTCGAGAATAACCAAAAAATGATCAATGCTAGAAAAAGAAACGACACCACTATGTTGCATTGAAAAACAGTTCTCCAACAAGGTGAGAGCATCATTCATGGACAATAGCAAAGCCTGCACTGAAGCTGGCGTGGAGAAATCATTTCCTTTTAAGAAATAACGATAACGGAGAGCTTCTTTATAAAAATTCGCAACCGTCGCCACCGCACTATGCCAATCATTAAGGTTGTCTAAATGCGGCTCTTCACCTATTAGAATATTTTTCACCGCTTCGATCAGTTCCACATCCCTATTTAATTGCTCGGTCAACAGCAACGGTTCGGTGGTATTGATGAAATCACTGAGGCCCTTCATGAACTTTTTAAGATCACTAAAACTATAATTCGATCTTACCAGATCCACTTCTTTAAAAAGAGTCCACAAAGATTCCTGCAATTGAGTGATGCCAGCATCGACATCACTCCAGGTGGCCTGGTCTCTTTGCCCCAGCAAAACAGTCACGTGAGGCGCCACCAGTTGCGCTTGCTTTTTAACAGAATCGAGAAGATCGACCAATCTTTGGATCTCAAGCTTCGTGATCGAGTAGTCGGTACCACCGAGGAGCACTCTTTTAAGCTTGAATAATTGGGTTCCGAATTCGGGTGACACATTATTTTTTTTCAAAAAGTACTTCCCGAAAAAGTTTCTAAGATCATCCAGGGAATATGCATCTGGATAGGTGCCCTTGGTTTTATTTTTAAAATATAAAAGAGCTTCTTGGGCACAATTGAAACCTTGATCGATATCGCCATCACTTACATGACCTTTTAAAAACTCACTCATTTGCACGGGCAAAGATTGAAGGCAGGCAAATTTTGTATTGGCCATCTCCAAGGTCTGTGGCTCTTGGTGCTTCTCATCTAAAAATTCGGAACAGCCCCCCAGCCATACAAAACTGGCTAGAACAAACCCTCCTATGAGTTGCGAAGAACGCCTTTTAGAAAACATAAGCGATTCCCACCAAAAAGCGGTCTAAATTCTTATATTGAGCTATCTCATTCTGATTTTGCAAAGTTCGTTCTCCCGCCCGAACCAACTCCAGCTCGGTAAAGCCTGACCACAGAGAAGAAAAACGATAATTCATATTCCACTGTACGTATTCAAAGTCATTTTTTTGGCTCACAGTATAGCTGGTGCGTGAGATCAAGCGAGTGTTGCCCTTTAAGGCGTGGCGAGTTTCAAGGCTGGCCTTAAAGGCCTGCTGAAACGGATACCTTACGGTGAGCGGAACCCGGTCCGGAATGGCCATGTCCCCAACCTCATGCACTTCTCCGCCATAAACATTCAATGCTTGCAGGGAAAAAGTATAATCCGAAAGTATCATCTCCACAAAGGGACTTACCAGAAACGCGTCTTTAAACTCCGGGTGAGTCCATTTTTCATCAAACTCGAGATCTTTTTGCGGGCGATCGTAAATTCCACTCACTCCATAGCGAAACACACCCCAGCGTTGCGAGAGGTCCAAACCACTCAGCGAATGATAAAAAATTTGTGGTTTTAGATCCACGACGCCGCGAAGTTTACTCGTATCCAAGAGTCCACTATAGCCTATCGCCAGCTCACTGGAGGGCTTGTACATATAACTCAGCTGCGCCATCGCCGTCTCCGGAGTTCCAAAGCTCAGACGGGCCCCATAGCTGGTTTGAAAGATGGCTTGATTTTCATCGGGGCGCTCAAAATTATAATCCACTTGAGTCACTTCTTGAAAAATCCGCACCGAATCGGGAGGACGCCGAAACCACGGATTTCCACGCACGAAAGTGCCCTCTGAAATTTCAAAGGTAGGACCTTGATTGGGAACGAAAACAGGTGATGCAAAAATAGTAACCGAATACTTCTCACGATCCGCTTGCCAAAAAATCCCTGAAAGACCTTGTTGCTGAGAGTTTAAAGGATTCCACTGAAAAAGCGGCTGCCAAAGGCCGAAATTCCAACGTCGATCAAGATCATTCCAATGGATCAACTTACGGCCTATGATCAACGTTTCATTTTCAGACTGCTTGTTCTGAAAATAGATCTCAGAGATATTAAGGTAATTCAGCAATGGAGCTCCAATGGCCACAGCGCCCTCAATATCCATTTTTAGCACATCTTCCGCATTGGGTGCGCTCTTAAGGCTTAGGCCCACGAATTGATAATTGGTTTTCTGATTAGCCTCAAAGGAAGGGCTGATAAAGGAGTCCGAGAAAAGCTGCAAATCTGAACGTAGCTGGGCCTTGGCTGAGCGCCCCAAGACTCCAAGCCCTACCCCGATGACGAGGGCCGCCAGTTTGAGTATATTCCGTTTCCGCATGAACTCTCCTACCCGGGGATTTATTCATCAAATACTGTGCCTGCTAAGAACTCTTCAAAAGGCGCCGCCATCCCGGCACAGATGTCAAATTATGGACAGATGCCATTTTACGCCGCCGATCGTACAGTTTTTTAATCTTCTTTAACAATCACCAGATAATCCGCGATTGGACCATATTTAGGAGAAGGAGCAAACTGCCCCACATCATAGGTTTCATCATTATAGAAAAGATACTGATAAACTGAAACGATAGGTTGAGTTTTTCCACAACGGGCGCGAATACGATGGATTAAGCCATCCCCATACTCAACGTGAAACTGTCCAACGATCAAAACAAGAGTTCCTTCCGATTTACTCTTGGCCTCGCAAACTTTCCAGGCCATGGTATCATCCCAAACACTTTGTGTTTCAAAGTACCGCTTCATGGCTTTTTTACCTGCGACATGGTAACTCATTTTTTCCCTGAAACGCTCTCTGTAACTTGCACGACCCAACCTAAAATGAGGAGGGAGCATCGCCTTTTCCTGCGCAGACAGGTGAGCAATGCCTTTGGTTTTCACTGCGATTGGCAAAGCCTTGGGGCTATTGACGGCAAACGTTTTTTCCCCATCTTCATCTTTAGGAAAAAGAATCTGATCGCGATAAAAATTGAAATCAGACTCTCCCCAACTCGAAGCTTTAAAAGCCTCTTCTGTCATAGTCCCTTTACGATAAGCATCCACATTGGACTGATCAGAGAACTGCAAAAGCTCCATTCCCAGGTTGACCTTATGACCCTGATTACGCAAGGCTTTCAACAGGTCCAACTCACCCTGCTGCATGGAAGTCACATTGTGTTTTTCAGCGATCAAGACAATCGAACCTTTTGGTATTTTACTCACCATCTGGTCCATAGAAAGTCTTTGGGAAGATGTGGATTTCAACGTCCGAGCATCATAGATTTCTTCAGCGAATCCGCTATTAGCCCAAGATAACACCGAGCACACGATCAACAAAGAATTTTTTAAAAAAATAGGCTTCAACATCAAAGTTACCAATCCAATTCCTGTGGAATTAATTTTCCAATTTTCAGGGCGATTCCTTGGCTGAATAACAATGCGACATTTGTGCCAATGCTCTAGGATGGATAAAACCATTATGAAAACAAAAGAGGTGTATAGGCACTTTGCAAGGTGCCGAGGCTGTCACGGTGGCGACAGCGCCTCTCCGTTTTTTAGAATGGGGTAGTTTGTGCCAACTGATGATAGAAAATATGCCAGACCTAGGCTATTGATTTTTATTAAAACAAGTCTTTATTCTATCCGAATGTTTTCATTGGACTTCTGGTTGTACTCAAACAGAAGTAAAGTCGCGCTACGAGTTTCAAAATGAATAATAAGCTCCTTCGCGACTTATGATAGCCGTATC
>DATBTE010000197.1:0-14287 GCA_036559425.1 Pseudobdellovibrionaceae bacterium
TCTAATAAGGTAAAATGAATATCGACTTGTTCTTTTGCAGAAACCACCTTCACAGGAATATTCACTAAACCGAAGCTGATACTTCCACTCCAAAGACCTCGATGCGGGCGAGGCGTTTTACTGGCCAATTTACTTTTCACGTTTTCCACCCCTATGGCTGCTTCTCTACCTTTATTTGGTTATTCACATCTCTAACTCCACGAGTTTTATAAATGGCTTCCTCGACCCAATATCTCATCTTGCGTTCGGGGACTGTTCCAGTTAAAAATACTTCCCCTTCTTTAACTTCGACTTCGACCGCAGAGGCGTCAATCTCGGAATCCAAAGTTAAAACTTTAACAATTTCCTCTTGAAGACTTTCATCCGAACGCTGATAATTCTTGGGACCTTTTCCTTGATGAGGTCGGTCCACCCATCCTCGGGCGACAGAGCCATAAACTCCGTAAGTCCGATTATATCCAGTTTCATTTCCTTCCTTGGAACCCCACTCACGACTTACCAGAGATTTATCATACTGAACTCCGACACTTTGATCGTCAGCATGCAATGGATTTTTTTCTCGATGTATTTTAGGGATCACGGAAGCACCTCTTATTTTTTATTTTAATGGTTAATATAGGATTCAAAAGGCTCCTCTGACACATCTCTTTGACCTTGCTCCAATATGCGATTTTTCAACTTTAAAAAGTCCCTGCCCAATTCCCGACGATCCTCGACATCAGTCATTTTTTGAAAATTAGGCAGTACATGTTCTTCTTCTTCTGAAAGATGACTCTCTATCAATTCGGACATAATCTTCACCCGCGCGGACCACAAGGCATCATCTGCGGTTCGGTGAGCTTCTTTTAACAAATGGTCCGCCAGGGCATGCTCGATATCCCCTTCCATCCCATTTTCACGGGTTTTATCATCGTGCTTCAGGTAAACGTAGAGAGTTTGTTCTTCTGGTTTTATATGACTGATAAAAAGCAGAGCAAATTCTTCAAATGCCGCTTGCCGATCCTCAATGCTATTCTCGACATTTTTGAGAGTTTTTAAAAGTTTTCTCAAGGGCTTATGATCTTGAAGTATAAGTTTAACAATATCTTCTTCCCCTATATTTTCATTTTCCCCGGTCATCGGCCTCGTTTCAGGCTTCTTTTTTTTGTTTTTTTTATCCTTGTTATCCACCTTCATATATAAACTCCTCTAGGTTAGGACTTAATATTTACATATTTACGGCCAAGCAAAATGACTGCCAATATGTATATTGACGTAAACCGGAAGACTGCCTGTTTATGTTCTGCAACAAATGGTCAAATTGTTATTTTGATGCTAGCGTATTCTCATGGAAAAATTGTCCCGACGCGAACAAGAATTCATCCAAACAGCAGCTCAATTTCTTGAACACCCTGGTTTTATGATTCAACTGGCAAATGCTTTTGGAAAACCTTTGGACCTTTTGCAAAAGACTCTTCCCCAAAATGTCCAAGAAAAAATCGCAAGCCTTGTGGAAAAATCCCTAAAAAAGACCTTGGAAATTTCCATTTCCACTTTGCCGAAAGCCGAGGATCCATCTTTGCCAAGACAACCTTTACTACAGGCAAGACATCACACTTTCGCCGCTGCCGCTCTGGGAGCCATCGGCGGCTTTTTTGGACCTGGCACTATTGCCATTGAACTTCCGATCACCACAGGAATTATGTTTCGCTCTATTGCCAACACCGCACAAAGTTTCGGCGAAGATCTCCAAGACTCCCACGTGCGTCTAGAATGCCTACAAATATTTGCCATGGGCTCTCCGCAGAGCAAGGCAGATGATGCGATGAAGTCCGCCTATTTCTCCCAACGATTGGCCTTTTACTCCTTTATTACAAAGGCTTCCGAAAAAGGAGCCGCCACTTTGCTGGCTCGATTCATCACCCGAGTCGCCTCGGAGTACCAAATTGTGGTCGCGGAAAAAATTCTTGCCGAAACCCTTCCAATTTTAGGTGCCGCCGGGGGAGCCGTTATCAATTCCTCTTTTACCCATTACTTCAATCAAACCGCCTACTACCATTTTGGTCTTCGCTATCTCGAAAGAAAGTACGGTTTAGAAAGCGTCCAACAGGTTTACTTTGAGGCTTTTAAAAATTTCAGATCAAAATAAACAGACTTCTTATGAACTGCCCGCTTTTTTATTTGCGACCTCCTGGCTCTGAGTCTTAAAATAAAAAACAAGGTGGTGTTTTTATGGCGAAAAATCGACGCTGGGTGATTAAAGCGGGTAGCAAAATGGTTTGTGATGGAGGGCCTCTCCTTATGCGTGCTTGGATGCAACAAGTGGCACTGCTTCGTAAAAAGCATGGCATTGAAGTTATTTGGGTGACCTCGGGGGCCATCGCCTGGGCTGTCGCGCGCACTAACTTTAAAAAAACCAAACGCACCTTGCCCCAGAAACAAGCCTTGAGTGCGATTGGTCAACCCTTAGTGATGGATCAATACAATTTAGCTCTGCAATCAGCAAATCTTTTAGGCTCACAAGTACTGCTGACCGCGGGTGACATGAAAGATTCTGAGCGCCGAAAAAATCTGCAGAATACTTTAAGTGAGCTGCTGCGCTGGAAGGTGATTCCCATTTTAAACGAGAACGATGCGGTGGCTACAGAAGAAATTCGCTTTGGCGACAATGATTCCCTAGCTTCTAAAGTCGCCATCATGATGAAAGCGGAGCGGCTGATTCTGATGACCGATGTGGAGGGGCTTTTCGACGCTGATCCGAATAAAAACTCCAAAGCAAAGCTGATTCCCTATCGCCGCCGCATTGGGAAAGCAGATTTCGCGTTGGCGGATCGCAAAACCGTTTCCAAGGTAGGCACTGGCGGCATGTATTCAAAACTTCTCGCTGCGGATAATGCCAATCGCACAGGCATTACCACTCACCTCGTCCGTGGAGATAGTGCGAATAACCTTTTGCAAATCGCCACCGGTATCTCCATCGGAACTCAATTTGGAGGACGCCATGAACTCGAATAATCAACTCAGTTATCAGATCAATGAAGAAATGCTAAAGTCCCTTCGCGGTGCTGCGCGCACGCAGAGAAACCTTTCCGCCATCGAAAAAAATAAAGCGCTTCTTAAACTGGCTGAGGATCTTACCAGATCTGCTTCAGATATATTTGCCGCTAACCAAAAAGACCTTCAATGTCTTGCAGCAGACACAACCAGGGCCTTTCGCGATCGTTTGACTTTGAATCCAGAACGCATTGAAGGAATGATGGAAAGTCTTCGACAGGTCGCCGCCCTGCCGGATCCTGTCGGCGAGCTGATCGAGGATCAAACTCTTAAAAATGGCTTACAACTTAAAAAAATACGCGCGCCGCTAGGTGTGATTTTTATGATTTTCGAATCTCGTCCCAATGTGATTTTGGAAGCCTTCTCTTTGGCCTTTAAATCTGGCAATGTGATCTTATTGCGTGGGGGTTCTGAATCGCGTTTTACCAGCGAGGCGCTTTACCGCGTGATGCGCGAAAGTCTTCACTCCAGTGGTTTCGTGAAAACTCCTTTTTATGGTCTTGAAGATTATGACCGCGCATTAGTGGAGGCCCTCTTAAAACGTAAAGACTTCATCGATATTGTGGTTCCACGCGGTGGCGAAAAGCTCATCGATTTTGTGCAAAAAACCGCTCTGATGCCGATTATAAAAAATGATCGGGGTCTTTGCCATACTTTTGTTGATGAGGATGCGGATCTGGAAATGGCGGTAAAAATCGTCGTCAACGCCAAAGTCCAACGGCCAGGAGTGTGCAACTCTTTGGAAACAGTTCTCGTGCATGAAAAAATTGCGGGTGATTTTTTGCCAAAACTCTATCGAGCCACCGAAGATAAAAAACTCGAATGGCATGTCGATAAGATCAGCCAAGAAATTCTTCTGGGAAAACCCCAGATAATCCCAGCCCAGCCAGCGGACTGGGATACCGAGTATCTTGACCTCATCATAAATTGCCGCGTGGTTAAAAATCTTGAAGAGGCTCTCACCCATATTGAACAGCATGGCTCTAAACACTCTGAGGCCATTGTGACCAAGTCGGAGAGAAAAGCGCGTCATTTTCAGCAAGAAGTGGACGCAGCGGCGATCTATTGGAATGCCTCCACGCGGTTTACTGATGGCTTTGAATTTGGCCTCGGGGGTGAACTCGGCATTAGCACTCAGAAACTTCATGTACGAGGCCCTGTGGGCCTACGAGAGCTCACAAGTCCCCGTTGGATCATTGAGGGGACTGGGCAGATCCGCACGTAACAAGGATTTATTTCAAGGTCAACGCAAGAGGAACCTTGATAAGTTAAGAAAATCAGGTAAAACAAATTTATTTTAACAATTACGTTAATAAAAAGTGGAGAAATGAATGAACCATGAGTTTCGCAATTTTTGCGAATTCTATAATTTTTATTTATCCCAGCATTCCAATCGAGAGTGCCGTCAACTCCACTTTTTTGGAACCTCTTTATTTTTTATAGCAGTCGGCTATGCTCTGGTAACACAAAGCTGGCTCTTGATTCCTCTAGCGGGGGCCATCGGTTATCTTCTCGCTTGGAGTGGGCATTTTTTCTTTGAAAAAAACCGTCCGGCAACATTTCATCATCCGTATTGGAGCGCCAGAGCAGGACGACTTATGTATTTTCAATTATTAACAGGCAAGCTTTCGCTCAAATAATTTTTCTTTCAATTTCATTCAAATAAACAGATATTTTTAAATAAACGAAAATATTTTCCAGACTTAGGAATCGATCCTAGCCTTATTATCAAAAATATTTTGTCACTCCTTGAAGCTCCCCTTAAAGTAACAGGCTGTGAGCCTATTCATGCACTCCCATCTTTGAACGTTCGAGCCGCTCATTTGTTTTGTGATTTCGTACCAATAACCATTTTCATAGGAGAAAATATGGCCTCAGATGTTCGAAACTGGCGTAGCATTGCATTGTTAGCCGTTACAATGGCATGCCTGGCACCAAAAGCTCAGGCAGCCACTTTGCTTTTTAAAACTGACTTTGGAGCGGATACGAAGCTCTATCCCCCAGTCATCGCTTATAGCACCGCTGGCTGGCAAGATATTGCCGGTACTAACCTCACTACGGGAAGATTAGGGCCTATTAATCTTTGGGGAGCGACAGCTTCAGGCTTTGATATGATCGCCACCTCCCCGGTTAGCCTTCCCACTCTGGGAAATTACTCAACCAATGAAATTCAGCAAGTGACGGGACCGAATGGAACTCCAGTGAATGCGCTCTTTCAAAATTTAAAAGTCACTGGAGGTGTCGCACAAGATGCCTTTATGATTAGAAGGGCCTCCGTTGATCGTGGAGACAAGACTGATACGGGCGATGTTTACTATTCCTATTGGTTCAAGTTTCAATCAGATTTACACTCTCAATTAGGCACCCAGGGAGCCAACAACAATAATTGGCGAGTGATGTCCGAGTGGAAAACCGGCGGTCTCAATAATACTTATGGCGGCGATTATCGTATCATCACTGTCGTGGTCCAAGATCCCAACGGCAATCTTTCATGGAGCACCCAGGGAGACAGTAATGCAAACGGGATTCCCATGCAGGTTTTCTGGAAGATCCCTAATACCACCGTCCCAGTCCCCGTAGGAAAATGGTTCAAATATGAAGTGTTCTGGCATCGATCTAGCGGCAGTGACGGGCGCTATTGGGCAGCTGTCAATGGCCAAGTGATAGCCGATCGTAAAGGGCCCAATATGGGCGCTTACAATCTTCCAATCAATCGCATCATGCTTGCCAATAACTACACTGGAGGAAGAGCTCCATGCCAGCAATGGTTAACTGGTCTGGAAATTTGGAATGGTTTCCCATGCGGCGTCGGTGTCAGTTGCTACGGAGCTCCGACTCCAACTCCAACTCCGACTCCGACTCCAACTCCGACTCCAACTCCAACTCCAACTCCGACTCCAACTCCGACTCCGACTCCAACTCCAACTCCAACTCCGACTCCAACTCCAACTCCAACTCCAACTCCGACTCCAACTCCGACTCCAACTCCGACTCCAACTCCGACTCCAACTCCAACTCCGGCCCCAACCCCAGTTGATAACGTTGCTCCACTGACTGCGGTTACATCACCAATCAATGGCTCAAAGGTGTCTGCAAAGTCTAATATTACTATTCAGGCAACTGCTTCAGACAATGTTGGAGTTAAGACTGTTACGTTCTACATAAATGGCAATTTAAAATGCAGCGTCTCGACAGCTCCTTTCCAATGCAACTGGAGAGTGCCGCGTCCTCGAGGAAGAACTTATAACCTAAGGACAAGGGCTACGGATGCCGCTGGCAATGTTGGAGTTTCCAGGAGAGTGACTGTAACTTCAAAGTAACCTATTAAAAATATAAAATGTGTCCAAAAAAAAGAGAGCCTCGATCAGAGGCTCTCTTTTTTTTACAAGAAAAATATTCCACTAGCTGAATTTCTTAAGGCAAAACTAGAATAGTATTTTGAAGCCAATTTTGGATTTCTTGACGATCTAAACGAGTGTAAATACTGGTGACCAAATGAGGTTTTCCAGTGGCCGGATCATATTTTGTTTTCATCGCCGAAACCACGGCAATTTGAGTTAACTTTAAGGGGGATTCTTCAGCCACCAACATGAGCGCGCCACCCGAATCTCCCCAGCACACTCCGCCATTGCCCTGCCTATCTGTCCAAATGGAATTCAATTCTAAAGTGGAATCCAACGGATTTAGCAGAACATCAGCCATACGAAAAACCCCCACTCCTTTTGGAATTTCTCCCGGAGGAATGATATAATCAGCACAGCCTTGACCCACGAGTTTAAACTTTTTTTGGTTCAACTCCAGGCTTAAGGCTGAAGGAGAAATTAAATGAACTACTTCCAAATTTGGTAACTTACTGCGAAGGCCTTCTTTTAAAACAATCACAGCTAGATCTGGCTTTGGCAGACGAATCACGGAATGAGTTTTTCGCGTGGGAGCCTTGTACCCTTGTTCCTCGAGAGGAGGAAAATAAACCTCATAGTCAGCTTTGTGAACACAAAGCTTTTGCAAGTTCGTATAATCTTGAATACAAATTTCAGGGTCTATCTTTGCATATTCATTCAGTAAAAAACAGTGTGCTGCTGTCAGGATTTTACCATTTCCTAAATAAGTCGCTGAACATGGATCTGGTGCTAAACCCTTAAGGCCAAAATTCAATGAAACAAAGGGCGAGGGAAGATTTTCATTTTCAATTAACTCCACACCTTGAACAACAGCAAATCCACTGATTGAATAAAAGAATAAATTAAAAAAGAACAGAGGAATTAAAATCCTTTTTTTCATTGTAGATCCCCTTTCAGGCTTAACAGTTAACATGACACTATGCGTCTTGGTATAGGTCAGTTTGTGAATTTACACAAGAATTATGTAAATCTTCTAAGAACTTCATGAAAGCTTTGTAAAAATGGCAAGATCAAATGCCAATCTCGATAATCGAATCATTAAAAATAATAATGAGCTAAAGCCCAAGCCACTGTATTGTAGGCATTTATCTCCGCGGTTTCACTGTAATCCACCTCCGCGCTAAATTCAAAATGCGGACGAGGATAAAAAAGCACCCCCACTCCTGAACTATTCACCCGCGTACGCAGTTGAGTGAAATCCAAATACGAAAACTGATGGAGCAAATAAGAGTGAAAGCCCTTGGTCCACTCATACTGCAAACGACTGTAAGTCACCACTCCCTTTTCAACAACCTTCGTGGCGCCCTCTAGACTCTTTTCTTGATAATCATATTCGCCCAGAAAAACCCATCGTGAATTAAAGCCCCATAAAATCTGAGGTCCCAACAAATAGCGTTGAGAATTGCCATTTTTTAAGTAAGCAAAGCTCCCCGATATTTTGTGCGTGTCGCCCAAGTTATAGCCCACCTGTAAAGAGCCACCTTTTTCAAGATCCACGCTGTTGTTGTCTTTACGGCCAAAACTCAAAGCAAAAAACGTATTCCATTTTTCGCTGTTGCTTCCAATATCAATGTTATAACTCTCTTGGCCTTCATCAAAACCAAGATTGCGTTTAATAAACGACGTGTGATCCGGAATATTTAAGCCATAAGGTAAAAGATATTTCCCGCCACGACTGTAGACTTCATCATTCCAATTAAAGAGCGCGTAAAAATGATGAGAGACGAATTTTCCTTGATCCGGCGCTTGACTAGGACCTCCCTGTAGGCCAAAGCTCTGAACGTACCAGATTTTTTCAAAGTTCAATCCCAGATCCAGATCTGTTTGCATGGGAAAGCTTGAAGTCGCCGTGGCTTGCGCATTATCCACATAAGTTTGAATGAGACGAATATCGCCACCGAATTTCAACCACGCTGGAGGCTCAGGTAAAAAGCCATGTCCCGGTTGTTCCTCTTTAGGAACGGCCCAGGTGCTGAGAACCTCTGAAGAAATGGAGCGACCATAATCCGTGAGCAACCCACCACCGTTGGGGGCGACATGACAAGCCGTGCAATTGACATAACCCATGCGAATCATTTCAGGGTAAGCATAGGCAGAACTTGAAAGAGTCCAAATCACAAATCCCACGAAAATTTTTATTGAGCGCATACCCAATCCAGATCAACAGTATTTTGCACTTGATCAGTCACTTTAATCCCTAAGTAGACAGGAATCTCGATCTTGTAATCCGTAATATTCAACTCAAAACGAATTTGCGCATGCCCTTTGCCTTTTTCAGCAGTGGCATCAAAATCGCCCTTCACTGGATGTTGTACTCCGTGAAGATTCAACGTGCCCTCAAAAGGGGCCTGGGTCACTTTCACGCTCTCTTTGCAAGGATCTTGCGCTAGTGCCACGGGCTTTAACTCAAGCTCCGCATTTTTGAATTTACCGCTGAACTTACCAGTTTCCAAATATTTTTCTTTCATGTGATTGGTGCGCAGCTCAATGCCCGTATCCAAAGACTCTAGGTTAAAAGTGAATTTCCCAGAGAGTTGTTTTTCTTTCCATTGAGCTTCACTTTTAAGATCATCTCCTTTGCCCCGAATCTTAATAGCGCTGGGCTTACCAATCGCTAGAAATTCAATATGTCCCTTGATGACTGGCAGTGGCGCCGCCCCTGCATTCACCCCCAACCCCATCATCGTAAAAATCGCTCCCAGTGCTGTTTTCATGATCCTACTTCCAATTTAATCTTTTGCTCCGTTCAAGATCCAACTTTTTATAGCATCAATCTCTTCAGCGGACAAAGTCATCCCCGTTTTTAGCGGCGGCATCACTTTTCTGTCAGTGCGGGTAATCGCCACATAGAGAGAACTGTCGGGCGGACTGCCAGCCTTCACTAATCCATTGGCTGGATTCACCACCCAGTCTTTGTCCGTCAATGGAAAATCTTCAGCCTTTTCACCGGCCTGATGGCATACGATGCATTTCGGCTCAAAAACATTTTTGTAAATATCATTCCAATTTGCACCAATCACCACTGGATTTACAGGAGGGGGCGTCGGAGTAGGCTCCGGTTCCAGTGCCGGCTTTTCATCATGCGGAGCGCCAGCGTCGAGCCACATTTTCAAAACATTTTTTTCATAAGCGCCAAGAGGCCCCCCTCTGCTTAGAGGTGGCATACTGTCTTCAGTGAAAATGTCGATTTGGATATCCGCAAGATTCACTAAGACGTTATCATAGCTCTCAAGATTCACGCCGCCTTTATTGCCACCAGCCAAGCTATGACACTGGAAACATTTTGGCTGAAAAACCTTGTCATTTACAAATGCATAATCGATCGATGAAGGGGCAACTGTATCCTCGGGCTGACTTTCAACTTTCGACTTATAAGAGTTGCAGGCAAGTAGGGAAAATGCGGAGATGAAGAAAAAGGATTTTAGATTCATGAAACCCTCCAAAAGTCGCTCAAGAATATATGCTATTTAATATTTTTCCACCTCTATTCGTCCTGAAAAATATAAATATTTCAGTGGTGTCTAAATATTCCCCTTATATCGTCCTAGGCGGAGGTCCATTATGCACCTCCTCTTGGTGGAGCCATTTTGCATAAACAAAAGATCGGCTTATTCTAAAGACCTCACGGAGGAGAGCGAATGAAATTTTTATTGATGGGACTTTTTCTTTTGGTAAGCTTGAAACTGCATGCGGCAATTCCTGACTGGAGTGAAAATCCCCCCGCCCCTGCTGGCGCAAATCCCTATCAACTTCCAAGCGATCTCTTTCCGCAATATCGCGACGCCGGAAAAATCCATGCGCAGATTTATCCCGTCAGCATCACCGGGATGCTGCCTCCTTACGAACCCATCCGTCACCTCATCGAAGATTCTTCGGCAAACCCACTGCGTAATTTTTTGAATTCGTTAGTGCGCGGAGTTTCAGGGCTTCATAGCATGCAAGATGTTTTCACGAGTCTAGGCCTTCATGATTATCCGCAAGCCCATGATCAGGGAGTTTATGCGGTTCCTTTTCCTCAAGGAGTGCGTCCTGATTACAAAATGGGCTTTGGTTTTATCGAAACTTCTCAAGGAAAGGGATTTAGCTTTAGCTGCGCCGCTTGCCACTCCGCTCATCTTTTTGGAAAAACAGTTCTGGGAATGACCAATCGTTTTCCGCGCGCCAACGAGTTCTTTATTGAAGCGAGCAAAGCCACCCATTTCGTGGATCCGGATTTGTTTAAAGTCTATGCCAATGCCACTGAAGGTGAAACTCAAATGGTGAAGCAGCTCAAAGAAAATATGAAATATGTGGGTTTTAAAAAACCTCTCACGCTGGGGCTCGATACTTCGTTGGCCCACGTCAGTCTTTCTTTAAATCATCGTAACAAGGATCCTTATGCCACCTATAGCGGCGTCTTTGCTTCGAACCCTCGTCCCGATCCTATTTTAGATTCTTCGCCCGCGGACTCGAAACCCGCCGTATGGTGGAATTTAAAATACAAGAATCGTTGGCTCTCAGATGGCTCGGTCGTCAGCGGCAATCCCATCCTCACCAATCTTTTATGGAATGAAATCGGTCGTGGTGCGGACCTCGTGAAGCTGGAACCTTGGTTGCAACAAAATGAAAAAATCGTGCAAGAAATTACCACCGCCGTATTCTCTTCCGAAGCGCCTCTCTTCACTGATTTTTTTCCCGCTGAAAAAATAGATATCGCAAAGGCTAAAGAGGGCGAGGTGATCTTTAACCAGACCTGCTCTCGCTGTCATGGACACTATGACAAGGCCTGGAACCTTCCTCATGAAAGTGAGCTAAGTCCAATTGAGAAATTAAAGACCACGGCGGTTCGCTATCCCACTCAAACTCAGGTCAAAGATGTGGGCACCGATCCATATCGCTATCGCGGCATGCGGTCTTTAGAAAAACTCAATGATCTGGCTATTTCACTTAAGAATGGCATCCTGATTCGCGCCCAACAAGGTTATGTCCCGCCGCCCCTCGTAGGAATTTGGGCTCGCTGGCCTTATTTTCATAACAACTCCGTGCCGAGCCTCTGTGCGGTTCTGAGTGCACAAAAAGACCGCCCTGATTTTTATTATTCTGGCGAAGCTCAAGTCGCTGAAACCGATTTTGATGTGGAGTGCAATGGTTACCCTCTAGGAGCGGCCACACCAAATAGCTGGAAAGATTTAAAGCATTCCTATGATACACACAGGCCTGGCATGGGCAATCAAGGACATGATGAAGGGATCTTTCTGGAAAAGGGTCGAGAGCTCCTTTCACCACGGCAAAAAAGAGCTCTCATTCAATTCTTGCAGACCCTTTAATGAACTTACGGATTGGCCAACAATTCTTGCAAAGCACCTGGGTCTTTGACACCTCGGAATCTTAGATCCACCCGGTTGCTTTGCTGCATTTCCTCGGGCAACAAAGATTTATACATGGGATCGGAAGATCTCTTCCAAGTGGTTTGGATTTTATTTTTACTCAAGCCCCCTTGAGTAAGATGTCTAGAAACTTGCTGTGATCTGGCTCGAGACGTATTTACATTGGCTCTACTAGAACCACTTTGATCCACCAGTGCCACCACTTCCACCCTATCAAAAAGATCCTGTCTTTGAGCAAGAGCTCTGCCCAGTCTTTCAATGTAGTCCGCATTCATACTGCTCAAGGTCGTACTCCCTGAATCAAATTGCATATGAGCATCATTTCTAACTATTAACGAATTGTCAGCGGGATCCACCTCTACACGGCGTAAGGTTGCTCCGGCGGTCAGCGCCCCTCCGCTCTCTAAATCCGGTGACACCCCGGTTGGTGCGCCGATATCTGAGCCACTCGGTCTTGCATTCGCCCCCACTTCTGGGCCCTTCTGTTCATTGCCAAAGCCCCATTGGAGATCAAGCATAACCGTGTTGATAGATTTACTCGGGATACTTAAACTGGTGAGACCCTTAAGACCTATGCGAAACATATTGGAGTTTTTTATCGGCATTTCTTTTATCAATTGCAAACCACCAAAGCTAGTCAGGTTGGGATCAGTGGAGCCATACCGGTCTCCGCCTCCGATAAAAGTATCCGCAGCGACTCCGAACTGCCAGCGGTTGCTCCAGTTATATCTCCAGGCCAACTCAGCCACGCCTCCGGAAATAAAGTTATTTTGGGTGTCACTTTTTTGCGTGAAACTGTCCCCCATGAATCCTAAGCCGATATCGATAACATTGTTTTTATTTTCACTAAAATATGAACCGATAATTTTTAAATCCCCTGGGCTCCCTTCTGTTCTCAGGTCGTCATCAGGGGACATATAGCCACCTGATATACCAATGAATGGAAACCATCCTACTGGATCATGAACGTTCATGGAACCTGTTGTGGGAATGCCCATTACTGAAGTTTGCGGATCTGCAGCCATAGTAAGCGAAGCGAACAGACTCACGATAGTGAGTGAAATTGCCATTGATTTTGTGACCATAAAGTCCTCCCTTGAATGGTCCCATTTATAACCAAGTCCTGTGGGAGAGCCGTGAAAGAGTTGTGACAATATTAAGATTTAAGTTTAGAGAGTAAGTAAAGAGGCCCCGCTAGCATCCGAGACAAAGCGAAAAGTGGCAAAGCACATAACTGCCAAATATATACTCTAGACCTAGACTACAGATCGATCTGTTCCGAAAAATGAAAGGTCCAGACTTCTCCAAGCCCCGTCAATAGACAAGAAGTCTCCATTAAAACTTAATCAATTACCGAAGCATCCGATAAGCTTAAAGAAGAAAGTAAAATCTAACAAAGGGGTATGATTTATGGGTTTTAACCAACAATATGATGTTCCAGGCCTTTTCGATTTCCTCACTAACACTCCAGAGGCCGGACTCAGAAAAATGCTGGTTGATAATAAAGCTTTTACGGATGTGCACTTGAGCCTCCTGATGAAAGTGGTTCGCGCTTGTGATGTAGCCAAGTTCTGCGAGCACGTTGAAAAAACGGATTTTCCAAAAGTAAAGTTGGGTCCTGCCGAAATAAAACTCAAAGAAAAGTTCTGGAATGACAGCTTTACCTGGCTGGCAACGAAAGGTCTTCTAAATCCTGCTCAAAAGAAACACGCCGCCTAATCCGTGTTTGCCTATCTAGCCTTTGAAAATTTCAGTCAAGAGCTTGAAAAAGAGCTCAGAAACAAAAAGGCGATCTCTGATCGTCTTTTTGTTTCTGAGACTTTGCAAAAATGCCTCTGGGCCCAACACACCTGGCTCAACTGTGAAATCATTGAAATCAATTCTGTCGGAGACGCCGTCAAAGCCCTAAAAGCTAAAGGCAAATGGTGGGCTCTTTATTCCTTCGATCACCATCGCCGCGCCCAACTCATTCAGGAACAGTTGCCCAAGTACAAAGTGCCACCGCTGAAATTTCTCGGTGAACTCCCCTCTCCAGCGATGGGGGCTTGGACACTGCTTGAAAAGAATAAAATTCTCTTGTCTGCGGAAACAACGAGTCCTTTCCCTTTAGGGGAAATACATTTTCAAGAAAACAAAGAGATGCCGCCTTCGCGGGCTTATTTAAAGCTCTGGGAGATTTTTACCGTTCATAAGATCGTTCCAAAAAAAGGTTCTGTCTGTTTGGACCTGGGAAGCTGCCCTGGGGGTTGGACTTGGGCTCTGCAACAGGCAGGCGCACAGGTCATCAGTGTGGATAAAGCCCCGTTGGACCCCAAAATTGCGAAGCTGCCAAATATCGAATTCCGCAAAAAAGATGCTTTCGCCCTCAAACCGCAGGAGTTGGGCCCTATTGAGTGGCTCTTTTCGGACCTCATCTGCTACCCGCCCCGCTTGCTTGAACTCGTCGAAGACTGGCGAGCCAGCGGCCTTTGCAAAAACTTTGTCTGC
>DATBTE010000198.1:0-1725 GCA_036559425.1 Pseudobdellovibrionaceae bacterium
CTTGATGTATTGAAGTTCTTTTTTCTTCGGTATGACAAAATATGCGAGAGAATAACCCTCACCGTTTCTTAGCTCGTTAGTATAAAGATGCCACTGATCTAGCGTGAAGGCAGATCCTAAAAAATTCTGGATGTTGTCAGCAAAGAATTTTTTCTTTTTTAAATCCGCAAGTTCAATCTTATAGTTTGGGCCTATTATCCCCCTGACAAGAAAAATCATATGGGTTTCTTGGGGCGATTCTTTGCGGTAAAGAAAGGTTGCGATAGGGCCCGAGGCACCCGGGATTTCTTTAAGGGACTCGAGTTCCTTGTATATACCCAACGACTGGTTACGTCCGTAAAAATTCTGAAGATCGTCCTGGGTTAATAAAATTTTTTGTTGTGAAACAGACTTTATGTTTTCCGCCAAATTCATCATTTGTGAAGATACAGGAATAGTTTGACGCCACAGCTTTTCTACCGGAAATGTTTTATAAGGACTTGGGCTGATATGATTGGCAAAAACCGTATCGTTAGTCTGCGCAAGAATATTCAATGAATTTTTAAGTAGAACCAGACGCTCTTCCAAACGAGATCTGATACTCTCTGAAGAAAAAAAATTCATCCATTGAAAAAAAATCTCACGATGTTCTTTATTTTCCATGAAAAAAAGAAAACTTGGATGCTGGGACCAATACCACATCGGCTGCTTACTTATCAAACTCTCATTTTTTAACACAGTAAAGGATGCATGACTTACCATCTGTGGTCGCCATTCTGGGGTAAATGACGAAAAGTACATCAGCGAAGTAAAAAAATTGGCATTATTGATTTCTGTGCCGATAGCGGCAACACCCGAATTAATATCTCTAATAAATAGCTCATGGCAGTTTAAGCGCTGATTGAGATGAAATCTCAAATCTGTTTGGTTGAGCCCATGAACTCCAAAGAAAGCATAAGCAAAAGCAGTGCCCTTCGCAAACGAATCGAGACATAGCTTTTTGAAAAAATCTTCTGTTGCAATATCATCGCCCTTCGTTGAATAACGTGATTTTTTAAAATAAGATTTTTGCTCCAATCGATAGCTATCATATTCCGAAAAAGCAGTATCCGCATCATAACCTAAGACGGCCCCCTCTTGGATTTGCGCGAATTCGAAAAAGTTTTCACCCAGCCCTTCGTGAACCTCCATCAAGCCCATTTTTTTTCCATTCATCGAAACCGCAACGAAATCTTCCCTAGGGGTTTTCAATCCTATGTCGGACAAAAATGCTTCAAGATTAATATCGCGACCACTGGTCTTGGACCCAAGCGTATAACACTTAAATTCCTGTAGACCATAAAATAAAGGTCCGCTTATGATTTTAACATCCAATGAAGGCAAGCCTTGCTCAGAACTATGCTGCGTATTACGTCCTGAAAGCCCAATACTAGCTAAACTCCACCCTGCATTACGTGATCTAATGCGAGCGATAACGCGCCCTTTAGCTCCAGGATGAATCTGCCATAAATAGGGTTTTGGGATCGGCTGACTCCAAATATTTTTTTGCTCTTCATATATTGACCACAGCATGAATTCTTGTTGTGGCAATATATCTATTTCGAGGCCTTTCGCATGGTCTTCTAAGTAGTTTGCATAGGGAGTATCATTTTCTCCAGATACCCGCTTACGGCTAATTTTCTGCACCAAAGCAGACTCAAAATAAATACGAATGTGAAAAACCCCGGCTTCGGGCAACACCAAAGA
>DATBTE010000199.1:0-15916 GCA_036559425.1 Pseudobdellovibrionaceae bacterium
TCGAGTTTTTCCTTGTGGAATTGTCCTGTCGTGGTTTCTTCCTCGTTCTTTTTTAGAGGCTCCCATTGCTGGAACAAGCGGAGGAAAGAGCGTTCTTTCTCAAGTTGCTCCAATTTATCTAGGACTTTTTGAAGATGAGAAAATTCATTAAGAATTTTCTCAGACTCTTGGATCTTATCTCGACACTTGGCTATTTGCTGGGTGATCTCGTTTCCGTTAGCCACATTTTCCAGAAGAATCTCTAAATTCTCATTGGGCTCTTCAATCAGCATATTTTCCCTTACAAAGTGATCAATATTTTCAATGGACTTCACATAAAAAGCCCGATTGAAAATTTTAAGATCTTCTTTAGTAATTCCCCCTAGAAGAGTGGATAGTGTAGAGAAGTAAGATTGAGCGGTATCGAAAATTTGAGAAGACGGGTACTTCTCCATTAAAGTTTCTTTAAATTTTTTTCCATTTTTCGGAAGATTCATGGCCGCGCCACAATAATCCTTAACTCGCATATCTTTTTGCGTGATATACAAAAGACGATCTTGAATTTGATAATTGCTGTACCACCAAATAAGTCCGGCAGAGATATAGGAGGCTGGCGAATGATTATTTTGCAAACAAAGTTGCAAGACGGAGCAGCCGGACTCTCGATTATAAACATTAGAAAGATTTTTATTCTCCTTCCCTGTTGTTGAGGCATACTTACCTAAAACATAATCCGTCATGCTTCGCCCGCCGGCCGCACCTTTTTCATAATCGTTCGTGACGCCCAGTTTTAGCAGATTATCAAAGGGCAAAAGCCCAATCATAATCCCATCGATAAGAGTGGATTTTCCGGACCCATTGACCCCAAGGATAGTCGAAGCCGGAGGAGGAGCAAAGAGGGGCCCTAGATTCATTTGATCCCGAAAAACAGCCTCCTGATAGCCTGTGAAGTTTCCCCAATTCAACATTTCGACCCGGATAAGAGAGTGACCTTTTTCAAGCATAATTAGTTTTCCTCCGGAGCATCTTCGATGGAACTGGATTGGGAAAGATAGGCCTCAATAAAAGCGCGAGTGCGTTGAGTTTCCTCAAAGGGCAATAAAATATTGCAAACCGGTGAAATTTCAAAAACATCCTCAGACTCCGGCAACTCAAAAAGTACCTGCAGTTCTTTGAGTTCCCTTATGCTGTCCTTCAGTTCTCTTTCCACCGCGCGATCTTCTTTGTATTTTTCAATATGACTTAAGAAAGGAAGTATTTCATCTTTGATACTCTGACGGCTTATAGCGCATATTTCATTTTCAGGGGCATTCTGATAATCCAAACGACGTTTAGTTAATGAAAGAAGAATCATAGTCGATATTTTTTTAAGAGTGAGAGTCGTCCCCAGCTGAAAGCCAATTTTTTCTTCAAGCTCGGCGTCCCCTGGGGCCAGATAAGCCACCCCCAGGCTTTCGTTGATGATAAGGTGAGCCCCAAGCGCTTCTATGTGAGAGCTGAGTTGAACCTGACAGTCCACGATATTTCGAAACCATTCGCGGGACTTTTTTTGAAGTAGAAATCTATTTTTAAGGAGGCGGCGCAGGCAACCCGCGATGATTATATTATGGTTTGAAATCATAACTTCTGAGCCTTATGTTTAAGAAGGTAGTTGGGAACTTTTCTTAGGACGATATTGATATTCTGTAAAGAAAGAGAAATATCAATTTCCTTCTGGAAGATCTTTTCAATTGCCGGATCTAGTGTGTCCGCTTCGATGAGGGCATAAAGTGCCGCCAAGCTGTGAAGGTGCGGGTAATCGGCAAGTGCCACGGGGCCGTATTGCTGTAAATGTTTTTTTAAATCCTCAAGAACTCTTTGAATGGTGTCCTCCTCCGCCTTAAGCAAGGCCTGCATCATGAAGCGAAGTTCCTCTGCCGTGAGATCCTCAGAAACCAAAGACACTGCCTCTGCCTCTTTTTGAATATGGAATTCATTGGTATCCACAGACCCAAAATCAGTTTCGCAAGGAATTTTTAATTCTAAATTCAAACCTTCAATAATGGAAAGAGCATTTTCTTTATGAGCATATAGAAGCCGGAAGATCGCATTGATATTCTCTTGGATTAAGCGCGAATCCGTAGTCAAGGCATAAGCTACTTGCTGTTGAAGGATCCTGATCTGCACTCGAGTTTTCTCTTTGATACTTGAGTCGGCGGCATCAAAGTGACGTGCGAAGTCGGCAAGGTAGGATCTTTTGAGCACGTCTTCAGCAACGATGTTTCGCGATTTTAATAAGCTCAGAATTCGTGGTATATTGGAGTGCTTGTGACGAGCGGGGCTGCCCTCCAATTGAGAGAAAAGTTCCTTGGCTTGATTGTAGCTTTTAAATTCTTCGGTGTTATTAAGATTCAGGTGGAAGTCCGCAATCGTGCGCACATTGGCTCCAGGTGTTTGCTTTTGCTGCAGATAGTTTTCGGCAAGAACTTTCCGCTCCCGCTCTACGGCCGCCTTTACGTCCTCTGTCGCCGAGAGAATGTGGATCGCAGCTTCTTCCGCTTGACTGAAAAGAGCTTCATTGGAGTGATGAAAGGGGAGTAACTCCGCTGCTTTGAGGCCATTTTCTTTGATACGCTTAATGTCAGCTTGATAAGCTGCGATTTTTTCTTTGTGATGCTGAAGCGCATCTTCTTCGGTCATTTCATTGCCTGAGATTAAAAGTCCATTGAGGGCTCCTAAAAGAGTCTCAGCCCCTGTGCCGGAAAACCGTCTTCTTTCGGAAAGAAGAGATTCCATCATTTTTAGAAAATCCTTCCCCATGCGAGTGGCTTCGATATATCTTTTACCAATACTGTCGTGGGAGTCTTTAAGAACTTGTAACTCCACAATCATGATTTGAAAATACTCTGCAACTTTGACTTCAACATTTTGAACCTTGACAGAATAGTATTGAATTAAAATTGCTTTGAGAACGTCGTAAGGCACTCTGGTATTTTCTTCCTCAAGAAGGTCATAAATATGCGCTAGGAGGCCTATGTATTCATCCCAATCTAATTTTTTGAAAACCAAAAGATAGGGATGAGTTGCGAAGAGGCTCTCAAGAGATTCTCGGTGGATAATTTCAGAACGCTTAGCCATGGGTATTTATATAATGGTAAAATTCATTTAGATAGTTGAACTATGTCCAAAGTAGTTTTTTCTCCGTCTTTTTTCCTCTAAAGATGAGCTAAAATACTTATTCATAGTTTTTATAGCAGAATCAGTGAGTACTCTTTTTTCTTAGGGAGTTCACTAGGGGGTATAAATATTTGCCAATACTGCTCAAGAAATTGGAAATATTCTTCCATCGTTTTCATGATTTTTGCCCCCGCAGTTTTTCAATCTCTGGCCACTCTTGAAAAAGATCCGCATATTTTTTAATTAATGTAAAATCCAAGTTTGGCATTTTCAAAAGTCTTTGGATATCAGCTTTATCTTGAAGCTCACGACTTTGATCATTTTTGTAAGCTTGAATTTTTAGGCCTACAATATCCTCTGGTCTTACGACGTAAACTCCAAGTTCAGTATTTTTGAGAGCTTGCTTGAGCATTTCTTGGCTGAGAGGACGGTTGGCAAGAACAATATCGACAAACCCCATGCCAGAAAATTGAAGAACTTCGGGGGACTCGTGCTTGAGTACAAAACCTTTTGCTAAAAGAGAGGTCTTAATAAGTTCTTTTTTACCGCCATCGGCGAGAAAGTCGATATCGACGGTGGCTCTGTGTTGGCCATAGACAGCAAGTGCAAACCCACCAATTAATGCGTGGGAAACACCTTGTTGCTCTAAGATGGAGTGAGCCTCGGTCAAAGTTTTACGTAGATTAATCACTTAACAAGGGTATCAATAGCTTAGTGAAGAGAAAATAAAAAACCGAGATTAAAGAGAAATTTAAATGGATGCCCGACCAGTGACTTGCGCAAGTTTTGCTATCCTCATGATATTATTGAAAATTATTGTACACCGCAAGTTCGAATTATTGAAATTATAGCACCTTTATACAAAGAAAACTTATCCATTACCGAAATTGCTGAACGAACAGGCTTTAAAAGAACAATGGTTTGGGAGACTCTTAAGCAGCACGAAAAGGAGTTAAAGTCTCAGCGCGTTGTTCCTTATGAGCGCTGGCGGAAGGGACATAAGAAAACGGGGGTACGACCGCCGTATGGTTTTTGTTTTCTTCAAGGGGAGGTTGTCCGTGATCCCAAAGAGTACCCAACGCTTCTTTTAATGCACAATTTATGGACTCGCGGTAGTGGAAATATGTCTATTCTAGCAGCTCCCTTTGGTATTGATAGCCCATTTCTAGTGCATCTCCCACTAGTCTGTTCAGATGGCGAGTGGAGAGTCGCGCTACCTCAAGAGCTTGCACAAAATGATTTGAGAAATTCTGCGGCGTGGTTTGATAAATGTGACAAAACTCATGCAAAGAAGGCTGGTGTTGAAAGAGGGACTTTATTTGAATCATTGAACTACAACAATAAATTGCTTGTACAAAACCCCTCTGCGCGACGTTGGATAGTTTTTAATGCTGCGGGGACAAATGTCTCGGCTGCAACGGTTGAAAATACAGAACTGTTTTGGGCTGATCAAAGAACCTATTGGTATTGTCCATCTTCAAAGGCTGAAGGAGATTTTTTGGCAGCAATTCTAAATGCGCCGTCATTAAATTTGATCATCAAGCCATTTCAAAGTGTTGGGTTGGCTGGAGAGAGAGATATTCATAAGAAGATTCTTGAGCTTTTGCCAAAGTACGATGGCTCAAATTCCACCATGGCTGAGATAAGTAAACTCGGAGCAGAGGCAAAGACTTCAGTTGATGCGATTCTAGCGACTCTAAAGGGCAAAGGTATTGTGACAAAAAGAAAAACGACTAGAGATCACATCCAAAAAACACTAAATTTAATTGATAAAGCAGTGAAAGACTTAATTCAGATTAAAGGGTAGCGTCGAGCGGACGCTTCCTATTGATTTTCTCAGCTTTGGAAATCTGTTTAGCAACGAATCCAGTTTTTGATTTTCGTACAGAGCAAACGATTTCGTCTTTTGGATTCAGACGGATGGGTTTGGCAGAAGGTGTAATTTCCAAAGCAGAAAGAACGAGCGTGCGGCCCATTTCATCCAATGCTTCACCAAGTCCTTTTTTGCGATCAAACCAAATTACCTTCGCTGTTACCATACTTAATTATTATCCTTATTTGGCACGGCAATGCAACAAAAGAGCCGTACTGACAAGGAGTGGTGTGTTGCACAATTGTCCGACTTACGGACTGTCCAACATTCTGATATAGCTGGCGAATCTTTTGAATGAAGTTGGGAGCAAGGGTCTATTGAAGGTGGAAAATAATAAGGCAAATTATAATATTATTTCGTTTGGTAAAAGATTTGAAAATTTAGCGATTTCAGTGAAGAGCCAAATTATCGGTTCAAAACTGAGCACGTTTGAGGCGAATGTTAAGTCGGGATCAAAAATATTCCTCCACTGTGGAAGCCAAATCTGGGGACTTGCTACGGTGATTGGAAATTATCAATATAACCAATCAAAAGTCTGGAGCAATGACCTTTATCCGCATCGGTATAACATCAAGGTGGATTTACTGACGTTGCAACCGCTGCATCTTTCCAACGGCATTTATAATGTCCAACTCAGAGAACAATTTGGTTCGGGCTGGGCATATAAATTTATTTTCTCGCCACGCCCTCTTCCTGGTGACGTGGGTGAAAAAATTGAGAAAGACCTCAGGACAGCACCGACTTGTGATCTCGAAACCTTTCTTAGCGCAATTAAGGGTTAGTTTGAACTGTTGTAGTCATTCGCAGTAGTCATCGAAAAGTTACTACAACCAATGACTACGGTTTTATTGCGAGAGAGAATATACCGCAGTAGGAACCAGTAGGTTCACTTCAAGACTTGAGAAACCTCCTCAAGAGTAAATCGCTGTTATTATTGTTGTTCTCTCCAAAATCAAAAACCCGCTTGTGGCGGGTTTGAAATTGGATGGGGCGGCTGGACTCGAACCAGCGAATGGCAGAATCAAAATCTGCTAACTTACCAACTTGTCGACGCCCCAACATGAATTGAATTATGAGCTTCGTAAATTAAAAAAAAGCGGTCCCGAGAGCAAGTAAATTCTCGGAAGCGCTTAAATTTACCGCAGGTTAATGCAACGCAATACTAGAAGGTAGGCCGTACCTCTCTCCTAGGGTTCGTCGTCGTAGGAGGTGGTGGGGGCTTTTTGGCGCTTTAAGTTTACTAGGGTGGCGCCCATGGACTTTAGTTCTTTTTCGTAGGCCTCAAAGATTGAGTCCTCAATCATTGCCCGGGTTTCTTGATTGAGGGGATGGGCAATGTCGCGAAATTGACCGTCTTTGCGTTTCTTGCTTGGCATCGCAATAAAGAGACCGCTAGGCCCCTGAATAATCTTAAGATCTCTTACCACAAAGCTGCCATCTATGGTGATTGAAACATAAGCTTTCAGTCTTTCCTCGTTTACAGGAAAGACCTTAACTTCGGTGATTTTCATGCGTCCGTCCTTTGCTGTTACGTGCTTAATTAGGGGACTATGGTTGTTCTTCTCTCTCTGTTCTTCCATATAAACCAACGGCAATTTTGAGTTAAAGATAAAGACCTTCGTCCAAATTAGCTGCGTCCAATCACTGTTTTATGAGAAAAATGTCTCATTTTGGTATGTGGCCAAAAAACATAAAAAAAGCCCACGTATCAACGTGAGCTTTCTAAATAAACTATTTTTGATGATAAATTAAATCTTATTTTGTGTCAATAGTCACAATCATCAGACGATTTCCACGAGCAAGTCTTAGAGTGTTCGTTCCTTTTTTTAAACTCTTTGAAACATCGAGAGCCTTTGTAACTTCTTTTTTGTTTATATCTAAGATCAAATCTCCGACACGGAGGTCAGCCATGGCTGCAAGACTGTCGCGTTCAATTCGGATAATCATGGGATTCATAACCTCGGAAGGGATTTGAAACTCCGCCCGTAATTCGTCATTCAGATCGCTCACGGTGAAGCCCAAGTTAAAGGGGACTTTTTGTCCGGAGTAACTTTTTGAAGAGCCGGGGTTTTTATTCAGGGCCGCGAAGTTTGGTTTTGAGAGGACGGTCATTTTAATACTGACAGGCTTGCGTTCGCGAATCGCTTTGAGGGTGACGGAGCTTCCGATTTTAGAATCTTCCACGGCATCTTTGAGGTCCATAGAACTTTTGATTTTCTTGCCGTTGAATTCAGTCACAATATCATAAGGGCGAAGTCCGGCTTTGTCGGCAGGTCCTTTCTTCTCAAGGGCGGTGATGACAGCGCCTTCGGGTTCTTGCAGGCCTAAGTAAGTAGGGTCAATGCTGGGATCCAGATCGCCAAGCCTTGCGCCAATATAACCTTTTTCAATGCGTCCGCTTTTTTCCAACTGCGGAATAATGGCTTTGACTTCATCAATGGGGATTGCAAATCCTATTCCTTGTGCTCTCGCATCGATCGCCGAGTTCACGCCAATAACATAACCTTTGGTGTTCACGAGAGGGCCACCGGAGTTTCCAGGATTGATACTAGCATCTGTTTGAAGTAGAGGGATCTTGTTGATCTCACCGATCTCACGGCCCTTGGAAGAGATAATCCCTTTAGTCATGGAGTGTCCGTGGCCGTATGGATTACCGAAGGCCGCCACCCATTCTCCGACCTCCAAGTCTTTGCTTGAACCCAGGGCTGCCACTGGCAACTTGCCATCCGGCGTGATTTTGATCAAAGCAATGTCTGAGCGCTCATCATAGCCAATGACTTTTGCATCGTAGAGCTTGTCTGATTTTTCTGTGAGTTGAACTTGAATGCCATCCGCTCCTTGAATCACGTGATTGTTAGTTACGATCAGACCGTCTTCACGGATAATGAATCCTGTGCCCAAACCGTAGGGACGGGGCTTGCCTTGAGGAGCCATTTGCTGTCGGCGAGATTGCAAAGGCACGCCATAAAACTGCTCAAGCATTTCGAGCATGGGGTCGCGTTGCAGGTTATTCATTTTCGGTATGGCAAGAGTGGAGATATTCACAACCGCAGGATTGATGACTCGGCCAAGCTCCACAAACAGATTTCCCGGAAGGGGCTCTGAAAGCTTCATGGCTGGAGGCGTTTTTTGTGGAATTTGGGCGTACGTTAGATTTAATCCTGTGACCAGGCTGAGACTTATAAGAGCGACAAATAGTTTTTTCATAGATCTTCCTCCTACGATTGAACGAATTTAATTTGCAAATCGCTGATTAAATTTTCTAAGAATTTTTTTTCTTCTGCAGTTAGGTTATTTTTAGTTTTTTCTTGCAACATCACGAGCAAGTCGATGTTGAAGCGGGCCATGTTTTTATCTTTTTTCAAGGCGCCTCCCGGAGAGTCTGGAGCAAGACCCATGGCCATCACTGCGGAAGAAGCGATGGACATGGCGAGGACTGAAAAGGACGCTTCCATTTGTTCGGGCATAAACACCTCTTAGATAGGGTAGTAACCCATCAGTTTCTGCAATCGAATTTCAATCGATGGATGGGATTTAAGTAATAATTTTTGACGGTAACCTTCGGGGTTCACAATAAACAAATGATGGGAGCACGGAGGAGGACGCAGAGGCTGCGTTTGCGCCAGGCCTTCGAGACGCCACAGCACTTCAGCCAAGCGGAAACGGTCATGGATAAGCTCCGCAGCTTGTAGATCCGTTTCATAATATTTCTTATGACTATTGGCGAGCTTAACTAAGTTCCAGCCTAAAAAAGAACTCATCTTCAGGAAAGGAGTGTGTCGTTGATGAGCTAACAAAAAATAGTTGGGCGGCCAGATGTGATCAAGTACGTTGCCGAGACCCACTAAAGCATTTGCCAGGGCGCTGGTCACTCCCACCATAAATGAACTCATGGTGTTAAGGTTGCAAAGTTGATACGCCATCACGGCTTCAAGATCTTCTTTGCTGAATTTTTGCACCAATCCTGAAGACAGCGCGACAGATCCTCTTCTCCATAAATGATTTACACAAAATGCGGTTTCTGTTTCCAGGGGAATCAAGTAAAGATCTGGCGGGTTTATCCCCAGGTGATCGGAATATTTCTGTAAGATTTGGTCAAGACCCCAAGGATCTTGTCCCTGCATTTGTTTAGAGTTTAAAGTGGTGAGAAGAGAAGACTCCCCATAGAAGAAAACGAAAAAATTAAGGGCGACGCTAGACAGAAAACCCATGAAGAGTCCCAAACGCTCCCCGATTTCATAACCGAGAATAAGGAATGCCAGAGAACTTAGTAAAATGAAGACCCAGACTTTAGTAGAGTTAGCAACCATACTCTTATTTTTCCCATGCGACGATGTGCTTGGCAACAGAAAGTAGTGCATAGCAGCAGTAAGACTAAGCTTGCGAAGATTCCAGCAAAATTGTGAAATAAACCAGAGTTTCATCGGAGGTGTTTTCGTGAGCGAAATTGATGTCCTGGCCCTTAATGCTGCTATTAAACAAGAAAGCCAATTTGTAGACAAAATGATGCAAGAAATCAGTAAAGTCGTTGTCGGCCAGAAAGAAATGGTTGAAGGCATTATGATGGGTCTACTTACAGGCGGACATATCTTGCTCGAAGGGGTTCCCGGTCTTGCCAAAACGCTCACCATTGCCACCGTTTCTAAAACCATCTCCTTGGATTTTCAGCGCGTTCAGTTCACCCCCGATCTTCTACCGACTGATTTAATCGGAACTATGATTTTTAATCCGAAAACAGGAGAGTTTAATCCCCGCAAGGGACCTGTCTTCACCAATATCGTCTTAGCGGATGAAATCAATCGGGCCCCGGCAAAAGTGCAAAGTGCCTTGCTGGAAGCTATGGCCGAGAAGCAAGTGACCATCGGTGATCAATCCTATAAATTAGAAAATCCTTTCTTGGTTCTGGCGACGCAAAATCCTTTAGAGCAAGAAGGCACTTACCCATTGCCGGAAGCCCAGATGGATCGTTTCATGTTTAAAATTGACGTGGTTTATCCCACCAAGGGTGATGAACTGGAAATTTTAAATCGTATGGGCATGAACGGAAAACCAAGCGTGAATCCGGTGATATCAAAAGAAGATTTGCTGCGTGTGTCTGAACGTGCGGATCAGATTTATGTCGATAATAAAATCAAAAACTACATTGTTGAAATCGTTATGGCCTCTCGGCATCCAGCGGAGTATGGTTTAACTCGCATTGTGAATTTGATCAGCGTTGGGGGCTCTCCCCGGGCGACCATCGGACTTTTTAGAGCGGCCAAAGCCCACGCCTTTATTCGTGGTCGTGGATATGTGACTACAGAGGACGTCAAAGCGGTGGCTTATAAAGTTCTTCGTCACCGTATGATCCTCACTTATGAAGCGGAAGCGGAAAACATTAAGACAGATGATATGATCAAGGAAATCCTGACCCAGGTTGAGGTGGCCTAGTTTGAGTCTTCCTCCTGAGGTCCTTAAAAAAGTTAAAATGCTGGAGATCAACACCAGGAAACTGGTGAACAATCTCTTTGCGGGAGAATACCATACCCACTTCAAGGGACATGGAATGACTTTTTCGGATTTCCGCGAGTACGTTCCAGGAGATGATGTTCGAGCCATCTCTTGGCCATTGACGGCTCGCACCGGTAAAACCTATATCAAAACTTTCGAAGAAGAGCGGGAACTCACCATCATTTTAGCGGTGGACATTAGTGGTTCGACGGATTTTGGTACCGGCGAATACTTTAAGGGTGAGGTGATGACTCATCTGGCGGCTCTTATCGCTTTTTCCGCAGTTAAAAATAATGATCAGGTGGGCTTGCTGCTATTCACGGATCAAGTGGAGCATTTCGTGCCACCTAAAAAAGGTCGAGGACACATTCACCGCATTTTGCGGGATCTTTTGTATTATAAACCTAAAAGCCACGAGACCAAGATTTCCACCGCTTTAACCTACCTCCAGGGATTTTTAAAAAAACGAGCGACCATTTTTATGTTCTCGGATTTTTTTGATGAGAATTATGATCAGGCTTTGCGGATGTTGGGACGAAAACATGAAGTTGTGGCCTGCGTGGTGAACGATAAGGCCGAAGGCCAACTTCCGGATATGGGAATTGTGGAATTACAAGATCCTGAAACCGGCGAGGTTCTCACTGTGGATACTTCTTCAGCGGTCTTTAAACGGGATTATTTACGGGAATTTAAAAAGCGCAAGGACCTGCGCGATAAACAACTGCGATTAGCGCAAGTGGAAAGAATTGACGTGAATTCCAATGAGGACTATGTCGATCCTCTCGTGGCTTTTTTCAAGAAGAGATAGCGGAATATATGGCAGCTGTTCAGTGTAATTTGGACATTCCAAAGGTTCCAGGTCTTGAGGATCATCAACTCACGGTGGGTCGTGAATTTTATTTAACCTGCAAGGGGGAGTGGCCCAAAACACTGAAAAAGGAAGCCTTATACTTCACCTTGGAGAAGGCTGGAAGCGAAGTTAAAAGTGAAACTCTAAAATACCACATCAAGCTTCTGGACTTTGAATTCCGTTCTCTAGAAAACGTGGATATCAAAATCACAAGCTATTTAGCTGGCCAGCACCAGTTTCCGAACTTGATATTAACCGATGGTGAGCGGAAATTGGAATTGGGTCCGGTGCAATTTTCGGTGCAGAGTGTACTGGAACAAGGACAGCAACAGAAGCAAGAAAAAGTAGAGCCCTTTGGGCCTATGGGACCTGCCACTATTGCAGTGCCTGTTTTGTACTGGGTGATTTTATTCGGCACCCTGGTACTCATGGGCACTTTAGGGGCGCTCAAGATTTGGCGTCATAATCAGCGTCGCGAAATGTTGTTACGTTTGAAGGAGCACGATTCCGCATTAAGCCCTTTGCAGGAGTTTCATCAAAGCATGAGACGCTTACAAAGAGCCAACCCCGTGTTTTTTGGTAAAGAAGCCACCTCCGAAGAACTTCGCCAGGGAGTTACAGAACTTTCTCGCATGTTTAAAGTTTTTATCAGTCGTCGGTTGAAAGTGCCGGCTTTTGAATGGAATGAACGGCTGATCGTGAACGATCTTCGTCGTTACCATTTCTTTGTCCATCAGGAATACTCTCAAAAAATCCGCAGTCTTTTCTTGGAACTCCATCGGGCGGAAAGTGCGAACGCCAAATTGACTTCTCATGATGTGAGTCAGTTGGCGGAAAGCCTGCGTAAAACTCTTGAGGGTATTGAAAAGCTGATGGATCGCGAGCAAATGGCTCAGAAGGGGGACCGATGACTTCGTGGCATAGTCCCTGGGCCTTGGTATTGCTGATTCCTTTGCTGGTCATTTTGATATGGAATTATTTTCAGCGCAAACGAAAGATCCCTTCTCTGCAATTTAGTTCACTTAAATTAATTAAGACAATTGCGCCGAGTGTGCGGACGCGTTTGATGATTGTTCCCTCGTTGATGAAAGCCCTGGCCATCGTTTTGGCGATTTTGGCTTTGGCTCGCCCTCAGGAAGCCAATACCAAAGTGAAAAAAAATGTGGAAGGAATTGATATTGTTATTTGCCTCGACGTTTCTGATAGCATGTTGATCGAGGATATGAAGCCGACAAACCGTATCGAGGCCGCTAAAAATACCATTTATCAGTTCATTGAAAAAAGAACTTCCGATCGTATCGGGTTGGTGGTCTTTGCCGGAGAGTCTTTTACACTCGTGCCGCTGACTTTGGATTACCAGTTGATTCTCGAGCGGGTGAAAGAAATCACCACTGCCGCGAATGCGAATATCAAAGACGGAACGGCGATCGGGGTGGCTTTGGCCAACGCCGCTGGCCGTTTGAAAGATTCCACTGCAAAAAGCCGCATTATGATTTTCATGACCGATGGGGAAAACAACAGTGGGACTATTGATCCAGAGACCGCTTTGGAGATCGCCAAGGGTTATGAACTTAAAATTTATACCATTGGTATTGGTAAAGACGGTCCGACTAAAATCCCCATTTATCAGCGCGATATCTTTGGCAATAAAGTAAAAACCTATCAACCTTTTGATAGTACGGTGAATGATGAACTTTTAAGTCGTATGGCCAAGGATACCGGCGGCCAGTACTTCCGTGCTTCAAAAGAAGATTCTTTAGAGGGTGTCTTTAAGGAGATTGATTCTTTGGAGAAAACCAAAGTGGATGTGAATAAATACACTCGTTATACCGAATTGTTTCCGCCCTATTTGCAGGCGGCTTTGGTCCTTTATCTTATCGGGGTTCTTCTGGCGAAAACCTTCTTAAGGAGGGTGCCATAATGCGATTCGAAAATCCTTTGGCCTTTTACTTCCTTTGGACGATTCCTTTGCTGTGGATTTTGGCGGTATTTTTTCAAAAGCACGTGGCTAAGAAAATGGCCAAAACCATTGGGCCAAGACTCTATCCTTTCCTGACAAGTTCGGTGTCCAGCTATAAGAGAAATACGAAACGCGTTTTACAAAGCCTGGTGATTTTATTTTTCGTTATCGCCTTGGCTCGACCTCAATTGGGTCAAAGTATGCAAGAGATTAAAAGCGAAGGGGTTGAGATCATGTTTGTGGTCGATGTCTCTGAAAGCATGTTGGCGGAAGATGTGCGCCCCAGTCGGCTAGAGCAGGCAAAGACAGATCTCAGCCGACTGCTGGACCGCATGCCAGGAAATCGTGTGGGAGTGATCGCTTTTGCTGGATCAGCTGGGGTATTGTCTCCGTTGTCTAATGACCCGAATGCGACCAAGATGTACTTGGAGTCCTTGAGTCCAAGTTCAGTCAGTAGTCAGGGAACCAGTTTTGAGCAAGCCTTAAAATTGGCGGCGGATGCTTTCAAGCGGGGCGGAGTGGAGGAGGAAGACACCGTGAAGGTCACCCGGGTTATTCTGATTGCTTCTGATGGAGAAGATCATGAGCCTGGTGCTATCGAAGCTGCGAAAAAATTGGCTCAGCAAGGGGTAAAGATTTTCACCTTGGCTTATGGGACGGAAAAAGGCGGTCCGATTCCAATGAAGGATGGGTTGGGATTTTGGAAATCCAATAAGAAAGACCGCTCAGGTCAAACCATCATTACTAGTGTGAAAGGGGATGAGCTGCGAGCTTTAGCCCAAGCCGGTGAAGGTTCTTTTTACTTTGCCACTTACGGAAGTGATTATATTAAAAATGTGGGAGAAGATATTTCCAAACTAGAGAAGGTCGAGTTTGAATCCAAGATGGCTATTCAATATGAAGAGCGCTTCCAATTATTTTTAGTGATTGGGATTCTATTAGCGTTGATTGAACTGTTTTTAGGGGAGCGTCGGGCGTCTTTCCGTCTGTGGAAAGGACGCTATGAGGTACCACCGGCATGAGTAGAAGTTGGGGCGTGCTCTTAATCAGTGGGATGTTGGCTTTATCTGCAATCTTCTTAAGTTGGAGTGGCCTGATTGAATGGCCTACTTTGCCGCATTTAAAGAGTTTGGTGCTGAACCGTCAGGGGAATCAGCAACTGAAAGAGCAGAATTACTCTTCCGCATTTGATGCCTATGTGAAAACGCTTGAATTTGAGCCCTTTGCTCCGGAGATCCATTTGAACTTGGGTCTTACCTATGAAGGACAGCAGCAGCCTGAAAAAGCGATGCCATCGTACGAGAATGCTTTAAAGTACGCGCAAAGTAATGAAATGAAATTCGCGAGCCTTTTTAATCAGGCACAGCTTTTAGGTAAGGATAAAAAAGTGGATGAAGCTCTGGAGTTTTATCAAAAAGCTTTGAGCTTGGATCCTACTTCGAAAGAAGTTAAAACCAATATCGAACTTCTGATCCAAATGCAGCAGCAGCAAAAAGGTGGGCAGCAGGATAATAAGAACAAAAAAGATCAAAAAGACGATAAGGATCAAAAAGATAATAAAGACCAAAATAACAGTCAGAACAATAAAGATCAGAAGGACTCTAAGGATCAAAAAGACAACAAAGATCAAGGCAAAGACGAAAAAGACGACAAGAGCAAAGATCAAAAGGATCAAAAAGAAAAGTCCCAATACAGTCAGAGCGAAAAATACAAACCTCGGCCCTTTAAAGGCCAAGAACTCTCCGAAGGAGATGTGAAAAAGATCTTGGGCGAGATCAAGCAGCAAGAGCAAAAAATTCGTTCTGAGTACAATCGAAAAGAAGTGAAGGAGCAGCCTCGTGACAAGGATTGGTAACAGGTTCAGTCTGGTGCTTTTGTTGGTGAGTTTGGCAGTTCCTGCTTGGGCCAAGGTGAGTGTTCAAGCGGTGGTGGATCGCAATGAAATGAGTGTGGGTGATTCCTTCACTTTGACAGTGTCAGTGAACTCAGAAGAATCCGTGGATATTAAAGAGCCTCGGGCTCCGGATATGGAAGGATTCGAACTTTTGAATAGCTGGCAATCCAGCAGCACGTCCCAACGTTTGGTGAATGGCTCCGGCGGAATGCATTTTGAAGTGCAACGCCGACAGGATTTTAATTATCTCTTGGCTCCACGAAAAAAAGGCACCTACAGCGTGGGAGCTTTCGAAGTGGTTGTCGACGGAAAGGTTTATCATAGCCAGCCGATGACCATCACTGTCGGCGAAACCGGCAGCGCGGGCCCTCGCAAGGGAAGGGGAGGCCAACTCCCGGGAAGACGGCTCATTCCGCCGGGATTTGGCAATATGCCAGGGGCTGATGTGTTCGAAGAAATGGACCGCGCGGAAGAAGAGCTGTTTAATCAACTCTTGCAACGTCGCCAACAAGGCGGACTGCCCAACGGTGGAATCCCAGGGGCTCCTGGAGGAAGATTTCAAGCGGAACCTCAATATCGTTCTTTGCCGACAAATCCCAATGAAGCTTTTTTTATCCAAGTCGAAGTGGATAAAACGGATGTTTACGAAGGTGAGCAAATCACCGCGAGCTGGTATTTGTACACTCGAGGACAAATGGAAAGTTTGGATCGCCT
>DATBTE010000200.1:0-6617 GCA_036559425.1 Pseudobdellovibrionaceae bacterium
GATTGGTTCCCGATTGGAAGTTTAAAAGCCGATAATTATGACGAATTAACACTCTGGGGACAGATTGCAGATCGCGTTCATCACTTTGTTTTGCCTTTGATTTGCTACATGATCGGTGGCTTCACTCAGCTCTCTTATTTGATGCGAAACTCAATGCTCGAAGTTGTGAAATCTGATTATGTTCGCACAGCTCGAGCTAAAGGTGTTTCCGAAAGAGTGGTTCTTTATAAGCATGCGCTTAGGAATGCTTTGATTGCGTTGGTTCCAGGGATTGCTAGCTTCTTTGGAGTTTTCCTCACTGGATCTCTGATTATAGAAAGAATGTTCAATTTGGACGGCATGGGACTTCTCAGTTATCAGTCTTTGATCGTTCGTGACTACAATGTGATTATGGGTATTACTTTTATCTCTTCGCTCATTCTCGTTATTGGGCGGGTATTCAGTGATATCGTCTATGTTCTTATCGACCCAAGGATTGACTTCAAATGATGGATCCAGTTGAGAAGTACCTTATTAGCAATGAGCTGACTCTGAAACGTTATCGGCGTTTTAAACGCAATAGATCTGCGGTTATTTCAGTTTTTATTTTCTTATTCATGATTTTTACAAGTTTTACGGCGGAGTTCTGGTTTAACAGTAAGCCGCATATTCTAAAATATCAGGGTGAATTGTATTTTCCCATTGTGAAGGATTACCATCCGACTCTTTTTGACCGCACTGATATTCAAGTTATGGATTACCGCTCTCTAAAAATGGGATCTGAGGACTGGGCGATTTGGCCGCTAGCTCAATGGAATCCTTATGAGAGTAATTCTTTTGTTGAGTCTTATCCAGCACCACCAACAAAGTATAATCTTATGGGTACAGACGATCGCGGTCGTGATGTCTTTGCTCGCTTACTCTATGGTTTCCGCTACACTTTTGTTTATGCGGTGGGAGTATGGTTTCTGACTTATCTTATCGGTTGCGCGGTGGGCGCGGGGATGGGTTATGTCGGTGGAAAAGTCGACTTGATCGGAATGCGTGCGATCGAGATTTTTGAGAGTATTCCTTCGTTCTTGATTTTAATTACAATTATTTCCATTTTTAAGCCGAATATTCTTTTGTTGATTGTTTTCAGTGTGTTCTTCAATTGGACCGGAATTTCGCATTATATGCGCGGCCAATTTTTGAGTTTAAGAAAGCGCGAATATGTGGAGGCGGCGAAAGCCATCGGTTCAACTCATAATCGGGTGATCTTCAAACATATTATGCCGAATGCATTGACTCCCATTATTACTCTGAGTCCTTTTGAGATTGCGGGAAATATCTATACTCTTTCCATTATGGATTATCTGGGGCTGGGCCTTCCGCCGCCAACGCCAAGCTGGGGTGAATTGCTGAGCCAAGGACAGAGCTATTTTACAACGGCTGAATGGCTGGTCTGGTATCCGACGGGAGCTTTGGTTTTGACCATGAGCTTGCTGATCAATATCAACTTAGCGGTTCGCGACGCCTTCGATGCGAAGTCCGCGGTCGGGTAGAGAGTTCTTAGAATAAGGGTAGGTTGTGTCCCACGATAATGGGATTTTTAAACAATCGCAGTTTGCCTGGCATGGATGAAATTAACCCGTGTAAGTGCAAGTAGCATTTTATGCGATTGAGTTGCATATAATGCTACTTGGAATATACGAATCGACGGGGATTTATCTTTCTAATTCTTCTGTCACAGCTCTCTTTATCAAGAGTGTTGCTTTAGCTTATAGTCAAGACGGTGTTTTTTTCGTCTAGCACATGAATCATAAAGCCATAGAGACCAGGGATGCACCGCTGTCTTTTCTTAAAAAACTGGTAAATATTTGCGAAAAGATTGGATTGCTTTTTTTATGTCATTCTGACTTAAAGATCCTACTTTGTTTAAAATTAAATCATTATCCGCTGTGAATATTTTTAGACGAGCATAACAAGGTTTTTTAAGGCCAGCAAAGTTCCAGTCGTCCAGTTGGATATCACCTGCCCATTCTGAATTAGCTCTTGAGGTGATCATCAAGACTGTGGTTGCTTTATTTTTTACATTAAATTCTTCGGAACTCAGTACAAGGGCTTTACGTTTTTTAGAGCTTGATAAATCAGAAAAAGGAAATGGTAATTCTATAACGTCAAAAGGCTTATAAGTCGTCATCGTCATCGCTCATCCATTCTGGAGCTAAGGTTTTTTCGATTAATTTTAAATAAGCTAAATCTTCTTCCAAAGACGGAGCTTTTTTTAAGGTAATCTCGTTATCATTACCGATTATAAAAACAACAGTATCGCCTTCTTTGAGGTTTAAACTTTCCCTGACTTCTAGGGGAATAGTTGTTTGTCCTTTTTTTGAAATAGTGGATGTTTTAAGCGCTCCCATAAGATCTCCTCATACTTTATAATATCGCAAGAAGGTATGAATGTAAAGATGTATGGAAATACGACCTTAGGATGGAGCCTATTGGATTAGGAATATAAAAAACGAACCAATCCAGGCATCGTGATTTCTATATATCGGGCTGGACGGCGAGACATATCGGCGTTTCAGGTGTAGTTTCGTAGCAATAACAGGTTGGCTTAGCTATGGGACCGCAAGATTCACTTGATTTCAAAAATATCTTCGAGTCTGTGCCAGGAGCAGTTCTGGTTCTTCTTCCGGACGATCCTAAATTTACAATAGTTGCGGCAAATCATGCCTTTGAGAAACTGACAAAAACGAACCGAGAGAAAATTATTGGTCGTGGCGTATTCGAAGTTTTTCCGGATGACCCGAGTGAACCAAGTCCGACAGGGATGAAGAGGACTCGTGCATCCTACCGACGGGTTATGCAAAATAGGGCTCCTGATACCTTAGCGGTTATGAAATACAATATACAAAATCCAGAGGAAGATGGTCACGGTTTTGAAGAACATTATTGGAGTGTAGCAAATTCCCCCGTCTTTAATTCCGATGGATCGCTTGGTTACATTATTGCTCAGCCCGAAGACGTCACAGAATTCATGTACTTGAAATTGCGTGGATTAGAGCAAACTCAGCTGATGGACGAATTGCAGTCGGAAACGGCCCGAATGCAGTCAGAGATATTTATTGCTTCAAAACTTTACGCGGACTCTCAAAGAGCCACTCAAGAGCGGGAATATATCTTATCTATTGTTGCTAATGATCTCAACAGTTCAGTTTCTGCTATCAAATTGTCGACACAGTATCTAACCAAAAAGGATATACAAACTGAGGAAGCTCACTCTGTTGCGCGAAACATTTTACAATCCACACAAATCATTGAAAGACTCATTTCCGACATGCTTGATTTCGGGAAAATTCAGTCTGGAACACTGCTGCTGAAAAAAGATTCGGAAAGTGTGGGGGAAATGGTTAAGGCAGCAATGGAATCAGTGATGCCAATGGCTCTGGAAAAAAGAATTCAACTTCACACGGATTTACCGAATACGGATATGCGGATTTCCTGCGATAAAAATCGAATTATTCAGGTTCTATGGAATCTGCTGGTAAATGCGATAAGGCTTACTGCGGAAAAAGGAGAAGTGAAGATCAAAGCATGCAAACTCGGAGATAATGTCCAGTTTTCGGTTACAGATACGGGTCCGGGAGTTGCTGCTGAGGAAATTTCAAAGATATTTGATCGATTTTGGCAGGCAAAAGAGTTGGGAAATTTCGCGACAGGCTTGGGATTGGCAATTGTGAAAGGGATTATCGAAGCTCACGGCGGCGAAATATGGCTCGAGAGTCAGTTAAGTCAAGGAAGTCGGTTTTATTTTACCCTTAAGGCGATTGATCATACGTGGAGAAAAACTCAGCCTATACCTCAAGAGCCAGAATCCATTCTTTAGAGAAATGGCATTTGGCTCACGACGAAGACTGATTTTACTCTGCTTCTTCAAGATAAGTATAACCTGATAAACCTTCTTCGTAGTGCTTGATCAGTAGCTTTGCTTCTTGTTTGGTGATCGTGCCTCTTTGAATACTTTCTTCTGTGGCCTGGCGAACATTGTCCACCATCTCGGAACGTCCATACTGAACGTAGCTTAATACTTCCGTTACAGTGTCACCTGGGACGTAGTGGTCGATAGTATAGCCCACCTCACTGAGAGAAATATGAACCGCATCGGTGTCGCCGAAGAGGTTGTGCAAATCCCCTAAAATTTCTTGATAAGCACCAGTAAGGAAAATACCCAGGTAGTAGGGTTGGCCTTCGGTGTATTGATGAATATGCACGGTTTCTTTTGGCTTGCCAGATTCTGTGTCGATAAATTTATCAATCACACCGTCAGAATCACAGGTTAAATCCGCAAGGGTTGCGCTGCGAGTGGGTTCTTCACCCAGTCTGTGGATAGGCATGATCGGGAAAAGCTGGTCCACGGCCCAAGAGTCAGGAACTGATTGGAAGACTGAAAAGTTTGCGAAATAAGTATCGCAAAGTTCTTTGGAAAGCGCTGCTTGAATATCTTCCGTGTCAGGAGTGGCTTTAGCCAAGATCGTCATTTTGGTAGCAATCGTAAAATACATGGATTCACACCAGGCCCGTTGGGCTAAGGTTAAAACGCCATAAGTGAACAGTTGGAGAGTCTCTTGTTTTACTTGGCTCAAGTCATTGAAGCATTCGTTAATATTGTCTCGGTTCACCTTTTCAAAAATATACTGCATATCCTGCATGATGGTGGGGTCTTTTTTGTTCGCAGGGGGTGGAGGGTCTATGCGGTGAAGATCATTGACTCCCAGTACATTGAAAATCAAAACCGAATGATGGGCCACGAGGAATCGGCCAGACTCAGTGACGATGTTCGGATGGGGAATATTTTTTTCATCGCAAAGAGATTGGAGCACAGAGACGATATCATTGGCGTACTCTTGCTCACTGTAGTTTATAGAGCTGTCAGAGGAACCCGTGCCATCGTAATCCACTCCAAGACCACCGCCCACATCAATGTATTTAAGGCCTGCGCCCATGGCATGAAGTTCAGTGTAAAAACGCGCTCCTTCTTTTAAGGAAGACTTAATACTTTGAATAGAAGGAACTTGGGACCCAATGTGGAAATGAAGAAGCTCGAGGCAATCAAGCATGTTTTCTTTTTTAAGAAGCTCAACACCTTCAACAATTTCCATGGATGTCAGGCCGAATTTTGAACGTGCCCCTGAAGAGTCCACCCACTTGCCCGCACCTTGAGTGTTTAATTTTGCACGGAAGCCGATTTTAGGACGAGAGTTGAATTTCTTCGCCGCGTCCACGATCATTTTGAGTTCTTCTTTACGGTCCACAACGATGATGGTATTGCGGCCCAGTTTTTGAGAAAGGATGGCGGTTTCAATGTACTCCGCATCTTTAAAGCCGTTGCAGATGATCAAGGCATTTTGCGTATTCATTAAAGCTAGGACCACTAGAAGTTCTGGCTTAGAGCCGCACTCAAGTCCCAAACCAAAATCTCTTCCGTGTTTTACAAGTTCTTGTACCAAGTGGCGTTGTTGATTCACCTTAATGGGATAAACACCACAGTATTGGCCTTTGTAACTATGATCAACAAAAGCTTTTTGAAAACAGCTGTTCAGGAGCTGGACACGAGCCTTAATAATATCAGGGAAACGAATCATGATGGGAACGCGGATCCCACGATCCAAAAGATCTTGAGTTAATTCGTAGACATCAACAGAAGGGCCCGTCGCACCCATTGGAGTCACTGAAACATTGCCATTTGAGTTTACTCGAAAATAGCCATTGCCCCAGTTGTTAATACCATAGAGTGAGGCACTTTTTTCAGAACTCCAATTATTTGACATCGAAACGATTCCTTTTAATTACTTAATTATGAGGTTCAAAATCTTACCGGCTTTATAAATAATCTTATCAGGGGTTTTGCCGTTCAAAGCCGCCATGACCGTATCCACCGCATAGGCCGTTTTCAGTGCCACTTCTTCGGGAGCGTCCATTGCCGTCTCGATCGTGCCACGCATTTTTCCATTCACCTGCACCCCAATCGTTACTGTATCATCGGCGATGAGATTGCTATCATATTTAGGCCATGGAGCCAAAGAAACAAATCCTTCTCCCCCCATTTTTTCCCATAGTTCCTCTGCCATGTAAGGCGCAAAAGGCATCAAGAGTTGGATGAGAGGCTTTAGGATACTCTTTGGTTTGACGTTCGCTTTATAGAGTTCATTGACTAAGATCATCATCGCGCTAATGGCTGTATTAAAGCTCATTTTCTCTATGTCTTCAGTCACTTTTTTGATGGTCTTGTGCAATAGCTTTTCAAGTTCAGTGGAAATGGGTTCGATTCCTGGATTAGTAGCTATGCATTGGTTTTCTTCGTTGAGGATCAGGCGAGTGACCCGATCTAAGAAGCGTTTGACTCCTTCAATACCCGTAGCTGACCAGGGTTTTTCGCTTTCTAAAGGACCCATAAAACAAACGAAGGTGCGAAGTGCATCCGCACCATATTTTTGACTGACTTCATCCGCCGCAATTCCATTATTTCGAGATTTCGACATCTTCTGATGGTCTTCGCCCAAAATCATACCTTGGTGAGCCAGCTTTTTGAAAGGCTCATCATGGGTTACCAGGCCGGCATCAAAAAGAACTTTCATCCAAAAACGTGCATACAG
>DATBTE010000201.1:0-2405 GCA_036559425.1 Pseudobdellovibrionaceae bacterium
CGGATCCAGGCAAAGAAAATAGTCTTCCAATACTAATTCACTGTGGCATCATATGGTAAATAACTTGTCGGAATTTCATTCTTTCTTATATTTTACGAGCACCATTCAGAGCTCAAGATAAACTGAAGTACCGATTATTTACTCAGATATAAAAAACACATGATTTAAAATAGGAGAAATAATGAACGAGACGGCAACTTTAATCACGGGCTCGAACGGTGGAGTTGGACAATTTATCACTAAGTATCTTTTGGAAAAAGGGCACAGAAACCTCGTCTGTCATTACCGCTCTAAGAATGACCAAGTTATCACTCTGCTCAAAGCATTTGATCTTGATCCTGCAAAGCACAGCGTTCAGGCAGATCTTAGTGATGAGAATAGTATTTCTCGCATGGCTCAGCAGATACAAATAAATTTTAAATTTGTCGAGAAAGTCGTCAATGTAGCGGGCTCCTCGACAAATGCCCTCTCTTGGAAAATGACAAAGCAGGACTTCATGCATGTTTTGGAGGACAACCTTTTGACCTCTTTTCTTTGCAGCAAAGAATTTATTCCAAATATGAGAGAACAAAAACGAGGACGTATTGTTAATTTCTCTAGTATTGTCGGCTTTACGGGTGTCGCCGGGGCCGCTCACTATTGTGCCGCCAAAGCGGGGCTGGTGGGTCTTACTAAATCCATATCATTGGAGCTAGCCTCCAAGGGAATAACAGTGAATGCCATTGCACTGGGATATTTTAACGCTGGGCTACTGGAAAGTGTTCCGGCTGAAATGAAGCAAGAAATTTTAAAGAAAATTCCTATGGGCCGATTCGGAACAGGACAAGATATAGGCGCGGCGGTAGAATATCTCCTCAGTGACTCTGCTCAGTTCTTTACAGGGCAAGTTCTTCATTTGAATGGCGGACAGTATTGATGGAAATTGTTTACCGCAAATTTCACAAAGAGACGGACTACGCCGAACAACGTAAACTATTTCGTCTTAGCTTCCCGGAGACCGAAGGAACCCCCACGATCACAGATGCCCATTTTAATTGGAAATTTGAATCTTATCCGGCAAATAAAGCAAAGACTCCCTCCTACCAATATGTAGCGCTAGATGAAGAAATCGTCGGCTATTACGCAGCCTTGCCTTACCAATATAAGATTGGTGATAATATTATGACTTGCGGAATGGTCTGTGACGTGATGACTCACCCCCAACGACGCGGCCGCGGGATCTTCACCAGTATAGGACATCATGCAACGAACGATTTAAAGGAAAAAGGGGTGAGCTTTACCACGGGTTACCCTATACGACCCGAAGTAATACCTGGACATTTAAAGGTGGGATGGAAAGTGACATTGAAATTACCAATGTATTTAAGACCTTTAAGATTAAAGTCTTTTTTGCCTAAGAAAGTACAATTCTTATCTGGAATAGTCTCACCATTTATTTCTCTTATACAGTTTTTCGCCTTACTGCCTAAAAAATATTTTACCTACGATATTTTAAATAAAAGTGATTTTCTAAAACTAGCGGAATACGATGGTTTTTTTAACGATTGGCTAAAAAATCAGTCTAATGCGCTTATAAAATCCAAAAGTTTTTTAAATTGGAGAACCAGTGCCCCGGGCACAGAATACCAGTTTGTCATACTGAGACATAAAGAAAAGCTTGCTGGATTAGCCCTTGCCAGAGGCGTAAACTTGAAAGGGATAGAATCACTCGCTGTCCTGGACATCATGATCCTGCCAGAATTCTACAGGGGCGCTCGTGTCTTACATCAAGGTTTGCGAAAACTCGCGCTCCAGTTGCAAAAAGACGTGGTGGTTTGCATGGCAAGTTCTTATTGGACAAGGAATTACAAATTAAGAACTTCCTTTTATTTACCCACACCGGCTATATTCTCATTGATTGTTAAGAAGCTCGATTTGAGCATTCCTGACAGAAACCTTTTTTCTCCAGACAACTGGCATTTGTTTTGGGTGGATTCAGACGATCTATGAAATTAGCTGCCTATATACTGCCACATCAAGACGATGAAAGCTTTTTAATACCCAAGATAAGAAGTGATATTGCCGATGAAGCGGAGCCCATTTTTTATTTTTTAACTAAAAGCGCCATCTCCGAAGAAATGGCCAGCACCAGGCAAAGTGAAAGCAAGGAGTTTTTATCCCTTCTTGGGGTTAAAGAAAAAAATATTCTGTTTTTAGGTCAGACGCACTCTATTCTGGATGGCACTGTAGTGGATCATCTTTCCCTATTAAAAACAAAACTCAGCATTCTTATTCAGAAACATATTGACTCAACAAATGCCACTTCTATTGAAATTATTTGCCCCGCATTTGAAGGCGGCCATCATGATCACGACGCCGCCTTCATTTTATCAAGGGCTTTAGCAAAACAATTTAATGGCCCTACG
>DATBTE010000202.1:0-1839 GCA_036559425.1 Pseudobdellovibrionaceae bacterium
CCATCGGATGTGCGATATTTGCCCTTAGCCTCTGAGTCCGTGGATATTATTTTATCTCATAAACTTTATAATAATTTGCATCTGGCAGACACCTTAAAATCAATATCAGAAATTGCCAGAGTATTAACCGTGGGTGGTGAAGCTCGGTTAAGCGATATTTCAGATTTGGCATTTAAGTATATAGATAAGTTTCTTCAACAAAATTATTCAAAAGAATTGGTATGGAAATATAAAGGTTTACTTGTAATAATGGAAAAAAGACAAACTATTAAAAATGAAGTGCCGATGATACCCTTTGATTCAAGGTTCAGATATCAAGGAATCCCTAACGGAACTCGAACCTTTGAATTGCCCTGGGCAGAAGGCGAAACTCCTGATCATGAACCTTAACTAATTATTTAAAAACTGAACTGATCAGTTCAGTTTTTAAAAGCGACTTTTGTAATATCAAATCCATAATCTTCAACGGCTTGATCCGAAGTGATTGTGATTTTAGCATAGTCTCCTACGGTGATTTGACTCCAACCATGAACACTCTTGCCATAGAGTCGAGATATCAGACGTCCAGATCTGTCGTGGATATCTACGAAATCAAACTCATTCGCAAGAGCAAATTTATCAAAGTAAACGGAGAGGGCTTTCGCTCCAGGAATATTGATCTCCCAAAAAGTTTTTTCAGATTCTCTATAGGGATGATTTGTCGATATTTTGATATCTTGGAAATTCCAAAAATCAGGATCGTTCGGATCTAAGGGAGGTGTTTGATTTAGCAAGGCAAATCCTGCATCGACACGTCCTTGAGACAGGACTTTGCCTTTTAGATTTTTTAAAGGAGCCGCTGTTTTAATAAGCCGTTCTTTTAATTCAATCGCAGTGAGATTTGGTTCGTGACTCAGGAGAAGGGCAGCCACTCCTGCAACAAAAGGTGCTGCCATGGAAGTGCCACTTTGTTTTTTATAACTTCCGTCAATCCAAGTACTCCAAATATTTTCTCCAGGGGCGGCTAAATGGACTCTTTCCGCACCGAAGCAACTAAAATTAGAAAGGCCTCCTTTCTGGTCAATAGAGGCAACACTTATAATTGAAGGAAGATTAAAGCTAGCGGGGTAAACGGGTTTTGTAATCTTTGAATCATTGTCGCGAGAATTATTTCCAGCGGCTGCAATAAATAGAACATTTTTTTCACCGGCCTCACGAATGGCAGAAGAAAGAATTTCTGAGGCGTTCTCACTTCCCCAGGAGGCATTTATAATATGAGCACCCATTTTCACCGCATATTGAATGCCTTGGATCGCCCCCTCAAGACTGCCTTGGATTTTATTATTGGTAAATTTGATCGGCATGATTTTGACATTCCAATTCACACCGCTTACGCCATACTTATTATTTCCATTGGCTCCGATAATCCCTGCTATGTGGGTTCCATGCCCGTTATCATCTAATGGATCGGCTTTATTATTAAAAAAATCGTATCCATAAATATCATCAACAAACCCATTGGAATCATCATCCACATTTGGTTTTCCGTTAAGTTCAGCAATGTTTACCCAAGCGTTTTCTTTCAAGTCAGGATGGTTGTAATTCATTCCAGAATCGATAATAGCAACAATAACATTTTTAGATCCTGTAGAAAGGTTCCATGCGGTTTCCGCATTTATATCCACTCCCGAAAGTCCCTGAATGCCCCATTCATTAGGTTGTCCAGAATTGTGGAGTCCCCATTGAGTAAGATATTGATCATCATTGGGGGATTGAAAAAGCTCAATCATAGTATTGCGTTCAGCAAATTCCACTTCTGGAAAACTGAGTAATTCTCGGATCACATTTTGTGGGTTTTCA
>DATBTE010000203.1:0-6802 GCA_036559425.1 Pseudobdellovibrionaceae bacterium
AACATAGCTGACAAAAAAAATCTTTGGAAATTATCTCTAATCCTTTAGATTTCGGATTTATCAAAACATCATGAGCTAAAGCCAGCCTTACAGAATTAATCAGTCTTGCTTTTTCTAAGGCCTGCGGTTTTGGAAAGTCCAGGGCCTTGGTCATCTCTTCCGCAGATTTTTTAATGAATTGGTTTTCTATTTTTCTTACTTTTTCGCCAACTGAGCCACTGTGTCCTTTAAAGCGAAAATACAAAGACAGAGCCCATGGATTTTTCCGACCCATTTGCAGCAGATGATCAAAACCTGATTCTAAGGAATTCATCCACTCTTCGAAATTTCGTGGATTGGGTCGAGAGTTCAGCAAGGCAAATTCATTTCCATAGTGATCAAAGGCGAATGAAACCAGATCTTCTTTGGTTTGGCCTATATACTTATAAAGCCAGGGCCGAGAGACCTCGGCCATTCTTGCAACGCGGCTCATGGTCACAGAATCGACACCGCTTCGTTCACAGAGGAAGAGAATTCGATGGGCAACCAAGGTCATCTTTTCGCTTTTTTGATTTTTCATCGAAAGCCTCCTGACGATTGACTGCGATTGAAATGATGCCTTATGTAAATAAAGTTACAGTTATCCCCAAAAGTCGTCACCCATTTTTTTTGCTTCCCCCGCTGTGCAGGACTATATCCCTCTTAAACAAAAAAAGGCGGTATCTATGAAAATAAATTTAATGACGACAGGATTTGCATTCCTTCTAACAACAACGGGCATGAAAGCCCAGGCTCAATCGGCTCAGCCTCAAATCGACTTCACAGCAGTGAATGGCGTTATTCAAGAAGTGATCACAAGCTCCGTAAAACTGGATAATGTGATCAAGGGAGTCACTCTGGTCATCGATCCATCTTCAAATCTTCCGCAGGGAAAGATTGACGCGAAATTCGCCGCAGCTGCTGGCATGACTCCTTGGGATAAGACTCAAGATAGTCAAATCAGCCTTCAAGTCGGAAGTCGATTTAAGGATGTGAATACCCTTTCTAAAGAGGGCGCATTAAAACTGAAGGTGCAAGCTAAGACCCCCGTTCTTGAAATGATTCGCTATTTTGCGGCTAAAGAAATAGAGCATGCGTCTCCACAGTATCCTCATTTCTACGATGCGACGATCAAAAAATTATCTGAGGTTAAGGACATCGCTGAACTCTATGAAATCGCGGTCGAGCTCAAGCAGTTGTTAATTGAAAATGCGGATAACCAAGAAGAAAAAGAATTCATACAAAGCCTCAGATTCACGGCGAAAACAGTCGATGGTGTGGTTGAGTCCTTCAAAGTTGAAGAAACTAAGCCCCTAGTCCTTAATTTTGCTGGTAACATTGAAATCAGAATGGCCGCCATTACAATAAATCCGAAATCTATGGGTGCAGGTTTTATCCTTGCCACAACCATGGATACAACCATGTTTAATCAATATGTCGAAAAAAGCACTGCGTTCTTTGCTGAACTTCAGGGTCGTAATGTACAATATTTGGATTACATCAAAGACACGGTCAGCGATTATATGGACCTTGTTCGGGATTTCTTAAATCAATAACACGTACAACAGTCTATAAAAAGAAATGGGCCAGCGGTCTCAGAAGAGACCCTGGCTTTTCGAGCGTAATCTTTATTTGCAAACCAAAACTTCCTGAAAAGGATTTGCGCCATTGGTGAAGTTCTCGATAGAAATAGAAACCTCGATTTTACCTTTTGTGCTGGGTGCGATAGTGAATGTTCCCTTCGTTTCAGCATCAATATAACCCATAATGAGTGACCCTCCTCCTGAGGCTCCGCGATTCCTCTGAAGTTTCTCGATTGTAGTTCCAACGGTAACGCCACCGCCTAGATTTTCCAGAACTTTCACGCCATCGAGATACAAGGGAAGAACACTGACACCGTGATTGTCTTCAATCAATTTTACAACGGAAAATCGGAAGCGATTATTGTTAGAAAGACGAGATTCGATTGTCTGGTATTTAGTTGTGCAATCCATGACCCTTTGCTTAGAATTTGACTGATTCGTTCCTGCCATATCTTGATTTGCAAAGATTGTACTTTCCACGCCCGAAGAGATGGCTTGCTTCAACATGGACAAGCACGACCGTTTAAACTCAATCGCGTATTCGCTACTGAGTTGCACAGTACGCTACTCAGCTTAAGGTATATAAGGACTCACTAAGCAATAGAGTTATCCATTTTATTCAAACTCATTGGGACGTTGATTTAAGTATTATTCGTTGGAGTGTAATCCACGCGGATATCCGCATCCGCCGGAGGAATCGCTTCGCCGTGGAATTGAATAATATATTTGGTGCCGTCTTCAATGTAAGTCCAACCGTTTGTTGCGCTCTCTGAAACCAGCTTGCCATTCACCGCGATCTTAAGAGTTTCTTTGACTGGGCGGCTCTTCAAATAGAAATCCGTGAGGATCTGCACGATGCGTGCTTTGATGTTCGTCACCGCTGCTGCCAAATTGTTTGAACAGAGCGATTCTTTGTTACCCCCAGAAAGATCCGCTAATTGCATCAATGTGGTGCCAACTTCCGAGTAATCGTTGAAAGTCCGACAAACACTGGAGTTCTCGAGCACTCCAATAAAATTAAAGATCCAGGATTTTCGACCATTCGTGGTGGCGGGTTTTAGTTTATCTAATAAATTCGCGTAGTAGCTGGCGGTCTTGCCGCTCTTGTCATCTTCGTCGCTAAGTTCAATCACCGCTAGCAGCGCGTCTTCGCGTAAAAAGCCTGCGCCTTCAGAGGAGAGGTATGCCGGTGACAGTGCTGTCTCCAATGAGAAAAGACCACGTTCATTATTGCTGCCAGTATCACCCAAGGCGATTTTTTGTTGCAGAAGACTTTCCAAATTTGCGGTTTGCGAATCCAAAATCATGGGCGATCCCAAAAAAGTTCCGCCGTTGCCCCCCAACCCCATGCTGGTGGAGATGGATACGATATGATAATCCATCTTCAGGCTTTTTAAAATCGACACGAGCGTAGGAACTTGGGCATTCAAGCGATTTTGATGTTGTGCCATAGACGTGGAATTATCCACGATAAACACGATATCGACTTTGTTGTTATAAAGGATCTTCTGGCCAAAATTCTGACCAGTTTGATCCAAGTCAAAAGTTGCGGCGGCACCATTCCCTCCGCAACCCATTTGCGCCAGAGACATCAGAAAAATCAAAGTAGAATATATTAAATGTCTCACGAAACCCCTCCCTGAGAGAGACCGCCTTAAGCGACTTTTTGCGTAAATTGACGGATGGACTCCCGCACCGATTGGCTGATGCTAGTAAACCTGACACCGTACTTGACTGAATCCAGAGCATTCTTTGTGGTCTTAACCATTTGCTTGCTCACCACAGTACAAACTGCATTGAAGGGAGGGACACCATCGCCTGGTTGAAAATGCAAAAATAAATTTTGCCCTGGCTGCAGATTCGGATTGTCGATCAAAATTCCCGCTCCACCTGAGCTGATCTCCATGCTGCGACCTTTAAAAACTGTTTTGTTGTTATGAACAATTAAAGAACAGCCATAAGAAGCGCGCGCATGACGACGCCGGAAAAAAACCTCCGCGATTTCCGCTAATCCGGATTCTTTCATGGCACGAATGGAATCTGGTGAATACTCTTCAAGCTCGGCGATGCGTTTCCAGGCATTTAATTTTGAATGCCATACATAATCATATTCAAACAGAGTTTTTTCTTGAAGCATTTGTACGAGCTCCAACTTTGAGAAAGGGCCATAGTTATTGCCCTCTTTCAGTAGGTACCAAGCCTTGTCTTTGTATTTTTCATCGTGATGAGGAACCGCGGCATTGATGACAGTATGCTCGTCAACTGACGAAGATTGAAACTTATCCGCAAAGCTTGGGTGCTCCATGGCTACAACCCAGTCAGCTTTCGCTTCACAATAAACGTAGTCAGTCCAAGTGTGTTCACCGGCTTCAATTTTTTGTACAATTGTCTCTACCGAATAGGGCCCCACATGACCACCATTTAAAGAGACGTAAAAAAGCGTTTGCATACTGCACCTCATGTTCATTGACTTCCCGAACTCTATCGGCAGGGGCCGGACCAGACTTAAGAGGACAAAATCAAAAGACTTATTCGTCGGTTTCATTTCCCCGAAACCGTCTAAGTTTTTTACAGGACTCATTCGAAAAATTCCAAATATCGAAAAAGTTTTAGACAGAAATAAGGATCTCTAATGTTGTGTTGCGACACCAAGACTCAGGACTTTTGACGTTTCCCCTGACTTATGAGCTAGACTCTAGAGTATGACAGAATCTAAAAGCTTTCCTTATTTACATGGATTTTCTGAAGAAGAACAACAGCGTCTGCGTAAGCAAGCTCAGTTTGGCGAGTACATGGTTTACCAAAACATCAATCTTTCCAATGTCACGGACTTATTGGAGATCGGTTGTGGCGTCGGCGCTCAAAGTGAGATTATTTTGCGCCGCTTTCCAGATTTGAAACTCACCGGTATTGATCGCAGCTCTAAGCAATTAAGCATGGCCCAGAAAATGCTTTCGAAAGCTCCCTATACCTCGGGACGCTTTAAGTTTAAAGAAATGGATGCCACCGCTATGGAGTTTTCCGCCAACTCTTTTGATGGGGCTTTCCTTTGTTGGATTCTAGAACACGTCCCCGATCCCATTCGCGTGCTCTCAGAAGTGCGCCGTGTCCTTCGACCCGCCTCGACTGTTTACATTACTGAGGTCATGAATTCTTCATTCTTCTTAGATCCCTACTCTCCGAATGTGTGGAAATACTGGATGGCCTTTAATGAGTACCAACTCGCGCAATCCGGTGATCCTTTCGTCGGCGCCAAGCTCGGCAATTTACTGATGCAACTTGGATATCATGATATTCATACGGAAATTAAAACCTGGTTTCTGGACAATCGTTATCCCCAAGCCCGCAAAGACTGCGTCGAGTATTGGGAGGATTTACTCCTCAGTGCCAGCCAACAATTGGTGGAGGCAAACTATGTCTCTGATGAGGTCGTTGAGGAAATGAAGAAGGAAATGTCAAAGGTCGCAAATGACCCCAACGCGGTTTTCTTTTATTCTTTTGTTCAAGCCAGCGCCAAGACTTGAAATTATGACCTCATTTTCATCCATTTATGGACATTTTTGGCGTTGTTTTTGACCATAAAATGATAACAATGAGATCTGTTTAACAGAAATGTCTAGAATTAGAAATAGCCCATACACAGTTTTCTTTTATTCTAAGCTATCCAGGAGCGCTTATGAAAATACTCATGTTCGCGGCCTCTTTTCGCAAGGACTCCCTTAATAAAAAACTGATTCGCAATGCGCATCAAATGATGCCTGCGGGGCATGAACTTACTCTCAAAGAATTCAATGAATATACGATGCCCCTTTACCATGGGGATCTTGAAACAACTTCTGGCATTCCCGATGCGGCTCAAAAACTCATTCAAGATATCGCGGGCGCCGACGCCGTGGTGATTTCCAGCCCCGAGTACAATGCGGGTATTCCCGGAACTTTGAAAAATGCCATTGATTGGACTTCCCGTGTGAAGCCCGTACCCTGGCAAGGAAAACAAATCCTGCTTATGGGCGCTTCGCCGGGAATGATTGGGACCAATCGTGGCCTATGGCAAGTGCGCCAACCTCTGGAATATCTCGGGGGTTTTGTTTTCCCGGAAATGTTAGGAGTGGCGTTGGCAGATAAGGCTTTCGATGAAAAAGATTTGCTGAAAGAACCCCGTATGCACGAGTCACTGCAGAAGCTTTTGAATAAATTTGTGGATTACGCGAGCTACGCAAGCCTAAAAAAGCTCTCTCAATGAAACGGATATATCCAGGAAGTCGCAGGATCGGAAACTGGCACTGAAGGCTCCCGGGGTTTATTGCAATCCGTAAAGCTCATGAATAGGGGAATAAAGAACAAAAAGACTCTCATAAAAACTCCTCAGGGGCACCCAGATTCTACCTTGAGAGTCTAAGCTAAAGTTTCCGGTAATGATGACGATTTAGCGAACTTCCTCATATATCTCCAGCGGGAGACCATCCGGATCTTGAAAAAAGGTAAAACGTTTTCCGGTATATTCATCGGTGTGCATAGGTTCAATTTCGATATCGTGACTCTGAAGACGGCATGCCTTTCAATTGCTTTTCGAGAGTTTCAGTAGTCATCGAAGTAACAGTCGCTGGTCCCTTGCGTTCAGGGAAATATATTCCATAAACTTTCGCAACATAACCGGGACCAATAACTGGTTTGGAACTCCTTAGCCTCACCGTCATCTTATCATTAAGCTGTAAGGTTATCGCCTCATCTTTCGCAGTTCCCAATTCCTTGGACCCTTGAAATTCAATAAAGCTTAAATAAAGGGTTCCGTAGGGTGTGATAAAACCGGATACTTCCCCAGCGGCTCCGGAGCCTTCGATCCAGACTCGGCCCCCGTTGTCAGTCATAACGGCATCAGAGAAGGCAAGTGGGGTATAGGTCAGCTTTTTTGGATCATCTTCAGAAAACTGGGGTAAAAACCGAACGACTATATTTTTATCGGCAGAGCCCTTTGTTACCCAAGAAACGCTCCCAAAATCCTTAATAATAAAGGATTGACGGCGGCGCTCATCTAAGTATTTGGTTTCACGGGATTTTAAATCATATTCCATTCTTCCATACTCGGTGATATCGAGTTTGAGCACTTTATTATCATCTATGGTGAATTTGAAAACGAGGTTAGCTGGCTGTAGATCTTTAAATTGTCCCTTATAAGTACCTGTTTTGATAGCGTCTTTGTT
>DATBTE010000204.1:0-9436 GCA_036559425.1 Pseudobdellovibrionaceae bacterium
TGATGAAATGCAACAAAACAAACTCCACCCACATCCTTCATCTTTGAAAACTCGGCCCTTGATTTGACAATCCAATCAACCGCCACCGAAGAAAAAAACGGACGCTGAACAATTTTATACAATTTCGCAATATCAGAAGTGGACTCGACAACGACAAGAATATCTAAATCTGAATCCAGGGTATGCTCATTATTAGCAGCCGATCCAAATAGGTAAGCCTGATGCAAGGCCATTTCAGACGCAAGCTTGTGGACAAGCTCAGAGGCCTTTTTAATCCCATCAAAAGGTGGAGTTCTATTTCGATTTAACTTCGATAAACTTGACATCTGTTTATGCTACCAAAAAGCTCTTAGATTTTCAGCATTTTTTGTGTCTAAGATGACTCTCCTAGTCCACCATCTGACGAGGCTGCACCAACCACAGGAGCTTCGCGGATCCCGGCGCGATTTCTTTGAAGCTCTCGATATTCAAGCACAAAACTCCGCTTTTTTTGATTTCCAAAAGAGGTTCCAACTGGTTCGCCATCAGAAAACTTGCGAGCGCACTGAGGTGGGGCTCGTGCCCCACGGCCATAATCCTCTTATGGTCTTCTCCATGAGAGCGAAGCCATCTTTTGAAGGACTGCGGCAGGCTTGTGGGCACTAATTCCGCGGCCTCTACCACCGGAGTATCGATAAAAATTTGAGAAACCAAATCGGCGGTTTGGCGGGCCCGCACGAAAGGACTGGTAACGATCAGATCCATATCCTCCATCCAATCCCGTAACTGGATTGCTACTTTTTGCGTGCGTTTGCGACCTTTCATGGTCAATGGACGTGCAGAGTCTTCAAGGTTTTTTTTAGCAAACTCTTCACGATCTTCCGCAAGTCCATGCCTCATTAAAATCAATTCCATAAACACATCTCAAGAATCTCCGACAGAATTATTTTCTTCAAAATTTTTTACTCTCTGCTTGGTCAGTTGCATAAGAACTTGTTGCACTCCCGAATCATTAGACTTTCTTTGAGTATACTCTCCATCTGAAGTCATTTGCCAAGTCTGACGTTGATCTTTTAAAGTCAACTGCAAGATCTCCCAAATTTTTTCTTTTAAAGCACGATCTATGATCGGTACGACCGCCTCTACCCGAGCATGCAGATTCCGATACATCCAATCCGCCGAGCCCATATAGAAATTCCCATCCAGAGGATCCTGAGCTCCATTTCTAAAATAAAAAATACGCGAATGCTCGAGGTATCTGCCAATGACCGAGGTCACGCGCAAACGTTCACTCAGCCCAGGGACTTTGGGACGAAGACAACAGAAGCCGCGGACGATCAAATCGATGTCGGCGCCTTTTTGCGAAGCCTGATACAAAGACATGGCAATGTCATTTTCTTCCATATTATTAAACTTCGCGATGATCTGAGCCGGGCGCCCGGCTTTCGCATGCTCTCCTTCGCGCTCGATCATAGCCTTAAACCGAGGGAACATATTCACCGGGGCTATCAAAAGATTTTCATAGGAACTTTTCAAAGAACGACCGGTGAGATAATGAAAGAATTCGACAATCTCATTGGTAATTTCCTCTCGCGCCGTGAGCAATCCCAGATCTGTGTAAAAGCGAGAAGTCGTTACATTGTAATTTCCCGTGCCGATATGACAGTAACAATGAAGTCCCTCGGCCTCTTGACGGACCACAAGCGATGTCTTTGCATGAGTTTTAAGACCTACAACTCCGTAAACAACATGAACTCCGGCGTTTTCCAACTCCTGAGCCCAATAAATATTTCTTTCCTCATCAAAACGCGCCTTCAACTCCACCAAACAAACGACTTGCTTACCAGCTTCCGCGGCTCGAATCAGGGATTTAATAAAAGGAGAATTGTCCCCTGTTCGGTACAAAGTCATCTTAATCGCTAGAACCTTCGGGTCTGATGAGGCCAAGCGAATGAATTTCTCAACCGTCGCGGAAAAGCTTTCGTAAGGATGATGCAATAAATGATCCTGAAGTTTAATAGCTGCAAAGAAGGAGTTCGCATCCTCGACGGCCAGCGCTGGCGCCACGACGGGCGTCCAAGGTTCATATTTAAGCTTCGGTAAATTCAAGTCATGAATCATATTGAGGTCCGTATAATCAAGCTCGCCGCGAAGTTCATAAATATATTCTTCTGAAAGCTCGAGTTCTTCCATCAAAAATTGAATCATCCAGGGATCAGGATTGGGACCATGTTCCAAGCGAACCACTTCTGCGAAACGACGCTGGCGAAGTTCTTCTTCGATCATTTCCAACAAATCCTCTGTGTCTTCCTGATCATGTTCAGCATCAGCATTTCGTGTGAGTCGAAAAGCCATAGCACTGATTACTTGCATTGAAGGAAACAGCTCTCCTAAATTTTCTCGAATCACTTCCACAAGATTGACAAAGCGAAATGTCGCAGCCTCTGGATTTGCCCGAATCCATTGCGGCAGAACTTTCGGAATCTTAACCCGAGCAAAGAGTTTTTCGTCTCGCTCAGGATGCTTTAAGGTAACACCCAAAGACGTCGAGAGATTGGAGATAAAGGGAAAGGGGTGTCCTGGGTCCACCGAGAGCGGAGTGAGTACAGGAAACACATTTTTATGATAATAGGTTTTAACCAGTTCCTTTTCTTTTAAAGTCAACTCGGCCCACTTTAATAAAAAAATTCCATTTTCAGCCAATGCTGGCTTCAGAACTTTTTCAAAACAGCGATCTTGCTCTTGAATGGTCGGCAACACCACTTGGCGAATAGCAGCCAATTGCTGAGCTGGGGTTTGTCCATCCGCACTCTTTGGTGAAATACCATAAACCACCTGACGCTTAAGCCCCCCCACTCGTTTCATGAAAAACTCATCCATATTCGACGAAGAAATACTGAGAAAACGTAGACGCTCTAACAAAGGATTCCTTGTATCTTCGGCTTCACTTAATACACGGCGATTAAATCGCAGCCAGCCAATCTCTCGATTGGTAAAAAGTTTGTCTGAAGAGAGGGGATGTTCAATAATCTTAGGTTTACGTGCACTTCGCTTTTTGCCTGTTACTTTTTTGCTGTTTGTAGGATTTGTACTGTTCATCCTTGACACCTCATTAGATTATTTCACAATAAAACCGATTATTTAGCAACTAAGGCTCAGGTCAACAAGATGCAAAACACACCGCGCGAACACAATCTTATTCAAAAACTAAAAAAACTGGTCCGTCGCGACGACCCAAGGACTTTGGTCGCCTTAGGCGATGATGCTTTCGTATTCAGAAGCTTTACTGAAAGCACTGTCATTACCCAAGATATGCTGATCGAAAATGTTCATTTTAAAATGAACTATTTTGGTCCGTCAGATCTTGGACACAAAGCCCTAGCTGTAAATCTCAGCGACCTCGCTGCTATGGGAGCCAAACCCCATTTTGCTCAAGTCTCTCTTGCGCTTCCCAAAGATGTGACTGAGGATTGGGTCTTAAGCTTTTACTCCGGTATGCTCCATCTAGCGGATCAATACAATATGGAAATTGTCGGAGGCGATCTCAATCAGAGCCCAGGACCCGTTGTCATCGACGTAAGTCTTGTCGGCGAAGTTTCACAATCCTTTCGTCGCTCTGGAGCTCAAGCTGGAGATTGGTTGGCGGTCACTGGACCTTTGGGTCTTTCCCATACAGGAAGAATGGCTTTAGAAAAAGAATTGTATATTTACGCCGAGGCCACGCAAAAACACCTACGGCCACAACCGCGTATGGATGTGGTCACCCTCCTGCGACAACATCAGCTCACTTCGAAAACTATTCACGCCCTTATGGATTGTAGCGATGGGTTGATCAATGACCTTCTTCATTTGACCAGAAACTGTGAACTCGGGGTGGAACTCAAAGAAGAAGATCTTCCTTTGGCCAGTGACACTGAAGCTTTGGCTAGAAGCCTCAACAAAAAACCATTGGATTGGGCTCTTTGGGGAGGCGAGGATTATGAGCTGCTTATGGCCTTTCCCCCAAACAAAAAAGATGAAATGAAATATATTTTCGAATCTGCGGATTTAGATTTGTTCTTAATTGGCAAATTTAATGACAGTGGCAAAATCACTCTTGCCACTCACCACGGAAAAGTCGAGGAGATCATGGAATTTAAAGGCTGGACTCATTTTTCTTAAAGTTTCGCTGAAGTTTCGCTTAGGTCGAACTCTTGCTCTACCGATAAAACACGATATGAGCCAGAACCTTGCCCGCTACCACGCGCGATCGCCGAGATACATCCTCAATACTGACGATGATTCTCTCATTCGCTTCGCAGGTCCTCGCCAAACGCCTTGGGAAGAAGGCACAGATATTAAAAACGTCTCCCTCACAGGTTTAGCATTTACCGCTCCCGATGATCTCTGCCCGGTACTTGGTGAAATTGTTAAAATTCAATTTATGGCTCCTGGGGGAAAACAGATGGCTAGCTATGCCTTCGTCACACGCTTAGAGCCCATCGACAAAGGAAGAATTTTAGTAGGCCTTCATTTTTACAAAATGGAGATGGCACACCGCATAGTTCTAGCTCAGGGATTGGCTCGCAAGCTCAAAGATATTTCAGATCGCGAGAAAATACTTTCCCTCCAAGAGGATCCTGCTTTTTCTTTTTCAGCATTTTTTCCGCACGGTTTTTTGATGATCAGTTATTTCGTTATTTGGATGGTCATTATGCACCTTTTAATGCAGGAAAACTGGCTTCAAATTTTTAATTCTTGGCTCAACTTCTAGTTTCGGTTCCAAAATCCACAGAGATGATGCAAGGTTGACAATAAGTAGACCCAGGCTTATCTGTTGAAGGTTTTGCTTGAATCTCTCCGAATACCAAAGATATTAAGACTTCTGGGATTCAAAAACATAATTTAGAAATCGGAACCGAGATAATATGGTAATCAAATGGTTTATTAGTCTCTTTCTTTCGACTCAGGCCTTGGCTTTGCCCGCCGACTTGAGTTGCAAACCCAATCTCACTCTTTCCCAAAAAGATGTGGCTGAACTGATTTTAAAACAAGGCCGCCGCACTCAAGAGATCAACTTACAGTATCGGCAATTTCGCCTATCTGTCGCTCAATCCTTAGCCGCATATCAGTGGAATCTCCTAGCCACCACGGGATATCTGTTCGATAAATCCGTAGGATTGCAAAACAGCGCCTTTGATAAGACCGAAAACCTCACGACCAATGTGAAGCTCTCTAAGAATTTCACAACTGGTACAATTGCAAGTCTCGAATACAAAAGGATTTCCTTTAAAGGGGATCCTAATGCGCTCACCAGTGTCACTAGTCGCAGCATTGCCACTCAGGATTTACTAGGCCTCAATATTGCACAAAATATCTGGGCGAATTTCTTCGGTATCGCTGATCGTGGCGAAATCGACGCTGCTGATTTTAACTACAAATCGTCCGCGATCTTGAGAGCCAATGAATTGGAGAATCTTGTTCTCGATTCCATTCGAACTTTCTGGACAGCATACGTTTCGGAACAAAATTTCCAACAGACCATGGTTTCTCGGGACCGTTCTAAAAAACTCGTGGATGCCGTAAAAAAGAAAAGCGGCTTTGGCTATGCAAATCCGGGAGAACTGGCTCAGGCCCAGGCAGATTATGAAGGCCGCATTCAAGAGGTAAAAAACACCTCGGCAGCTTACTTAGCGAATCTGGACACTCTAAACACCCTATTGAGTTTGCCCCAAGGCTGTGAAGTGAAATTCTCAATTTCCAATGTGGTTCCCACAATTCCTCAACTGCCAGAAAAGTCTGTCCAAGACTTACGCGTGATTCGATCAGAAAAATTGAAAGTTCAAGGGGCCCAGAGGGCTTACGATGCCGCCAAGTCCAAAGATGCTCCGACCCTGCAACTGATTGGCAAGATCTATAGCTACGGCTTACAGAGTGACGGCAATGGCGCCTATAGCGACATGGTTTCAGGTGCTCACCCTCAGTACTATGCGGGAGTGCAATTTGAATATCTGTTTGGCGCGGAATTACTCAGTGAAAATCGTCTCAATAAGAAATATGTAAAAGATCTTGAAGAAACAAGGCTTTCTAGAATCATCCAAGAATCTGAAGATGTGCAAGTTCAAGCACAGAGAAAAGTCCAGACCACCTATGCTGCGGTTCTTAGCACAAGTGAGCAAAAAAAATATCGTGAAAAAGCCCTTCAAGAACTCAGTCGTAGTTTCAACCAGGGACGTACTGATATCAGTATCTACATCGATGCTATGAATAAATTTTCAAATGCGGAAGTTCAATACAGCCAGGCAGTTGGTAACTATCAAACAGCTTTGAATGAATGGGCGGCGGCACGAGATGAACTCATCCCCGACGCAGCTCAGGAGGAATGAAATCTGTCTTATGACAGCTGCTGAAAAATATGGAAGAGAAGGACATAAGCTCGCAAGGTAAATAATATATTTTCACTTTAAACTAGCGCCATTGAAAAGGAGCTAGTTATGGAACCTCAACAGCCCGAACCACAGCGGGCTCCCAAACCAAAAATAAAAATCCCACTCCCCCAACTTCCGGCCCCCAATAAAACATCCATTGCCAATCAGGTTTGCTGGTATATGGGGGCTTTTATGGTGGCCCTCAGCATCGTAGGCGCTGTTATTCCGGGACTTTTTGAAGCGCATTTAAATCCAATCCACAATTTTATTCTATTAGCTTCAGGGTTTTCCTCTCTCTGGTTTGGCCTGAAGACAATGGATTACAGGGCTAAAAAGTTTTGCAACTGGATGGGAGGGTTTTACATGATGCTTGGGGTAGCGGGATTTGGCTTTGGCCATCGAGCCCTTTCTCTGACCCGTCCAACAGCGTCGGGAATTCCTGAAGAAAGTGCATTCCTATGGCAATTGGTCCCAGGAAAGTTCGAACTTGGAACCGTTGATCATTTTCTACATATGGTGATTGGAGGGATATTTCTCTTAGGTGCTTATTTTACACTTAAAAAAATCAGACCTTTCCGTAAAAATATTTGGCACTAGTAAACACCGGACATTAAATTAGTAGTAACCAACTAAAGATAAAGAATTGAAAGCTCTGAATTCCCGAGTGGATTTTAGATCAGCGGAATCCCCACTTGATTGCTTTTTTCACTCGCCCTTAGCCATTTTCTCGAGTTCCGCCCAACGGGCATAAGAACTCTCGATCTCACTTTGCAGCTCAGCCATTTTCGCGTGGAGTTCCTGAACTCGCGAAGCTTTACTCACCACTTCCGGCGAAGCCGCTTCCGCTTGAGTCTTTGCCAATTCATCTTCCATAGCGAGGATTTTTGGCTCCATACCCTCAAGCTCATTCTTGTGTTTGAAGGACATGCGTGAAACTTTCGCCGCGGGCTTTTCCTCCACAATTTGTGGAGTCGGATCCACTGCTGCTGCGGCTAACTCTTGATCCTGTGCAAACCAAGCTTCTTCCCATTGCAGATAACCCACAAAGTTTTCCAGCTTCTTCTTGGGATTATCTTGGCGCGGGAATCCCAGAATATCCGTCGCCACCTGATCCATAAAGTAACGATCATGGGTGACGATTACCACGGCCCCGTTAAAATTCTGAATGGCCTCCCCAAGCACCTCGAGAGTGGGCACATCCAAATCATTCGTCGGTTCATCAAGAATCAAAACCGAGGCATCTTGCAACATCAGTTGAGCCAGACGCAGACGGCTTTGTTCACCGCCAGAAAGTCTGGACACAGGAAGATCCATCTGCTGACGAGAAAATAAAAATCGTTCCAGATAACTTCTGGCAAAAACATATTGTCCTTGAAGCGAGACATAATCGCCCTCCGGACAGATGTTTTTTAGAACACTTTTTTCCAGATCCAAACCGGCACGGTTTTGTTCGAAATAAGCCACCTTCACTTTATCAGATAAAAATATAGACCCCTGATCAGGTTGTTCTAAACCTAAAAACATTTTAATTAAAGTACTCTTACCGCTCCCATTTTCTCCGAGAAGTGCCAGGCGGGTTTTAGGTGTGATCAAAAAACTAAAATCTTGGATCAGATGACGGTCGCCATAACTTTTAGAAACGTTTTTCAACTCAATTAACTTTTGCGGATTTCTTTCAGCATCACCAAAAGCGATTCCCGCCACCCGCTTACGATTCTTATCAGTGAGATTCTCAACATCTTCTTTAAGGTCTCCGGCACGATCAATACGGGCTTTTTGCTTTGTGAGACGTGCCTTAGCTCCGCGACGAAGCCATTCGGTCTCACGACGAAGAGTGTTCTTAAGAACGGTTTCCAATTTTTGTTGCGAGGCCAAGAGCTGTTCTTTGGCTTCCACGTATTGAATATAGTCGCCATTCACGGCCAGCAAGTTATTCGGGTTGCGGGGATCCAGGTCAAAAACCTTATTCACCACCCGCTGTAAAAATAAGCGGTCATGAGTCACCATTAAAAAAGCAAAGGGCGCTCTTTGCAGGAATTCCTCAAGCCACAGAATACTCACGACATCGAGATGATTCGTCGGTTCATCCAGTAACAACAGCTCAGGCTCCAAAACCAATTCGCGAGCCAAGGCCACTCTCTTTTGCCAACCCCCGCTCAGTTCAGAAACCAAAAAGTCCTCACCAAACTGAGAAAGATCCAGACGGGCAAACCATTCGTAAGCCAATCCCAAAGCTTCATCAGGGTCATGGGCTCTGCTTAAGAGAGCCTGCAGAATCGTCTCCTTCGCCGCAAACACGGGAGTCTGTGGAAGATATCCTAAACGAAGTCCTTTTTTGGGAGTGACCTTGCCACCATCCGCCGTGCTAACTCCCGCCAAAATTTTCATTAATGTGGTCTTACCAGCGCCGTTCGGACCTAAAAGGCCGATCTTATCGCCATCCTCAATGCCGAGGCTGACGCCGGAAAAAAGAACTTTTCCGGCAAAAGATTTTTCAAGTTGGTGGGTATTGATTAACAAGGCCATGCAAACACCGAATTCTCGTTCTCATCTTGAGTGCGTTTAAGTTTTTGTAGAAAGTCTTCGCGCTCGAGATATTTTCCACCGAAAGATTTAGTGACGGGTGTCACCATCTGAATGTCCATCCATTCGAGTCCCCAGGACTTTAAAAGCTGAACCAAATGAAAAAGGGCGAGTTTTGAAGCGTTAGAACTCTTATAGAACATACTCTCCCCGCTGAACACTCCTTTTATGAAAACACCGTAAATTCCGCCTACTAATTGGCGCTCATGCCAAACCTCGATACTATGGGCGTAACCCGCCTTGTGAAAATTGATATAGGACTTCACCATAGAGGGTAAAATCCAGGTTCCGTCCTGTCCCGGGCGAGGTTGTTTAGAACATTCTCTCACCACCTGGGCAAACGCCATATCCACAGTGACTTCAAAGTCACCCGCATAGTGGCGAAGGAACTTTTCAAGACTCCGGCTCAAATGAAACTCAGAAAATTCCAGAATCCCCCTTTTTTCAGGAGAAAACCACAACAGCGG